>JAYVNZ010000504.1:0-1582 GCA_043758185.1 Gemmatimonadaceae bacterium
ATCTCGCAGCTCACGCTTGACGGGCAGCCAGTGAACAGCCCGGTGGACGTGGTCTACGAGACGATGCTGCTCGACACCCGTGTGCTGGAAGTCGATCCCATCCACCGGCGTATCGTGCTCAGCGTGGTGAACATCCCCGAGGAGCAGCCGCCGCGTCCGGAAACGCCGTCGAAGATCCACACGGAGGATGGCGACGCGATGGACATTCCGATGGATATCCCGATGGATTCGATCGACGAATAGTTACACAGATGTTGGCTTCAAGCCCCCGAGCGTCCTGCGCTCGGGGGCTTTTGCCTGCGCTCCCTCATCGTGAACGCGGCAGGCCGTCCCGGTGACCGTCCGGCCCTCAAGGCGCTGACAGGACTTCGTTTCGTTGCGGCATTAGCGGTTGCGATCTATCACGGACTGGATGTCATGGCACCGGGCGCGACGGGCGTGGTTGTCAATCTCGTGTCGCACGGATTTCTCGGGGTGTCGCTGTTTTTCGTGCTGAGTGGCTTCATCCTGACGTACACTTACATCGATCCCCGCACGGGCGCACTGCGCGGATCCCGGACCGCCTTCTGGTGGGCACGATTCGCTCGTGTCTATCCCGCGTACATCCTTGCACTTCTCCTGTCCTTTCCTGTTTTCCTGCTTTACCGCATCGTGCTCGCGACACCCCCGGCGCGGCCCGCTGCGCTTCTCTCCGCCGCCCTGACTCCACTGCTGCTCCAGTCATGGTGGCCGAGTTCGGCGTGCCAGTGGAACTGTCCGGGCTGGTCATTGAGCGTGGAGCTCGTCTTTTACGTCGTCTTTCCGTTTGCGGCGGCAAGGCTTGCGCAGGGGCGAACTGGCGCGCTCCTCCAGGGAACACTCGCATGGATCTCGTGCTTGATCCTCCCGATTGCCTATCTCGTCCTGGTTCCGGCAGACGCCGGTCATCCGACTCGGTTCGACGCCAATTTCTGGCTGCAGGCAGTCAAGTTCAATCCGATCACTCATCTGGGCGAATTTGCGGTAGGCATCGTCGCTGGGCTGACCTTTCTGCGACGCGAGCGCGTTGCAGCGTCTTCATCGCGGACGTTTGGTTGGGTGGCGGTTATCGGTCTACTGCTCTCGGCGGCATGGCTGGGAACACAAGACGGACCATATCTGCTGCTGCATGATGGCCTGCTCGCGCCCTTGTGGGCCGCGGCGATCATTACGCTGGCACGGGGACAGGGGACGATGGCGCGCGTCCTCGCGTACCGGCCTGTGGTACGTCTGGGCGAGGCGAGTTATGCGCTCTACCTCATGCACCTGCCACTCCTCGGCTATCTCGCCCTGCTTCGAGGATTTCTCCGAATACGACACCCGTCGCTGGTGATTCCCGCATCGATATGGGTGCTCTCCTATCTTGGTGTTACCATCGTGGTGTCGGCAGCGGTATTCCATTGGGTGGAGCAACCTGCTCGACGCTGGATTCGGCAACGTGTGCTTGGCGATGCGAGCCCGCACCCCGGTGAGCCGGTGAATGCCGTCTAGGCGCGATGGGTTCGTCCAGCCCGGCGGGTGCGGCTCACCGCGGCGCTGTAGCCGTGGTGGGTGATGTCTCGAG
>JAYVNZ010000505.1:0-3548 GCA_043758185.1 Gemmatimonadaceae bacterium
GGCAACGACAGGACCAAGGTTATCGGCGGCGCGGTGGCCGGCGCGATCCTCGGCCGCATCCTTGGCGGAGGAGGAATGAAGGGCACGGTGATCGGTGCCGCCACGGGTGCGGCAGCTGGCACCGCGGTAGCGCGGAGCGGGCAACGTGGTGAGGCGTGCCTTCCCGAGGGCAGCCCACTACGGCTCACGCTCACACGGGACATCATAGTGCGGAGCCCCCTGTAGCACGCACTAATTCTGACTTCGGAAGCCTGATATCGGACGTCCGAAATCGGGCGCCTGACATCAGGCGCCGCGCCACCACGGTGTGCGCCGAATCAGCATGGCCTCTTGTGTGACGTCAGTGGCCGATGGGAGACATCCGACATCGCACCCTGCGTTTGACGTTGGGTGTGACGTCCGATGTCCCCTATCGGCTTCTGACGTCACATAAGAGAACAACCCACCCTGCGCAGACATTGGTGGCGCGGCGCCTGATGTCCGAGATCGGACGCCCGACTTCCGACCTCGCACGACTGATGTCCGACCTCCGACGCAAAGGTGCAATTGTGATGCATGTCACTTTGGCGCAACGACTTAACATGTCCGTCCCTCCACCGTCTGCCAGGTGTGACGCGTGGGCTCCGCGCCGATTCGCACCATCGACCCGACTCGCACTGGAGACCAACATGTTCAAGTCATTCGTCGTCGTTACCGCGCTCGCCCTCTCGGTCGCGCACTCCGCATCCGCACAGTCCGACTCCGCTCGTGATCGTGACCACCGCGCCAACAAGCACGCCATTACTGCCGACCGTCATGAGCTCCGCGCCGACCATCGGGAGGTTGCCGCGGACCGCCGGGACATCAGGAAGGACACCCGCACGCTCCGCTCCGCGCGGGCTGCGGGGGATTCAGCGGCAGTGCGGGCTGCGCGCAAGGACATTCGCATGGACAAGCGCGAGGTGAAGTCCGACGTACACGACGCGCGCGTGGATCACCGGGAAGCACGCAGGAATCGCAAGGTGTGAGGCACTGAGGTCTGAGGCCGGATGTCGGGGGTCTGAATTCTGGCGTCTGAATTCTGGCGTCAGACATCAGGCGCCGCGCCACCTTTGGTCCGCGCCGAATCAGCATGTTCTCTTGTGTGACGTCAGTGGCTGACGTCAGACATCGGACATCGCACCCTGCGTTTGACGTTGGGTGTGACGTCCGATGTCCCCCATCGGCTTCTGACGTCACATAAGAGAACAACCCACCATGCGCAAACCGTGGTGGCGCGGCGCCCGATGTCCGACATCGGACCTCCGACATCGGCTCTCCGACATCCGACCTCCGATCGGGGTTTCCCCTTTGGGTGTTGTCTGCGTACACTTTCCGTATGTCCGCCGACCCACCCCTCACCGACGAGCAGCAGCGCGCCGCCCGCGAAGCGCAGGCCCGCGCACTCGCGGAAAGCGGGCTCGGCTCCGGCCTCCTTGCCAGGCAATCGACGGCCACCGAGGAATCCGTCGCCGTCCTCAAGGTCTGCCCCCACTGCGCCAACGAGTACGAGACCGCCGCCCGCTTCTGCCCCAGTGACGGCACCGCACTCCGCCCCAAGGGCGCAGATTCCCTCATCGGCCGGGTCCTCGCGGATCGGTACCACATCCTCAAGCGTATCGGCGAGGGCGGCATGGGCCGCGTGTACCTCGGCGAGCACGTCAAGATGAATCGCCAGTGCGCCATCAAGGTCATGAGCCCCTCGCTCGTGAACGACGCCGAGTCCGCCGCCCGGTTCGCGCGCGAGGCGTCCAACGCGGCCCGGATCATCCATCCCAACGTCGCCGCCGTGTTCGACTACGGAGAGAGCGACGGACTCATCTACCTGGTGATGGAGTTCGTCGACGGCGAGCCGCTCGCGCGCATCCTCGCCCGCGAGGCGCCCTTTTCCGTCGATCGCGCGCTCGACCTCGCAAGCCAGATCGCCGACGGGCTTGGCGCTGCTCACGAGTTGGGCATCGTGCACCGCGACCTCAAGCCCGACAACATCCTCGTCACCCGCACCCGCGGGGGAAAGGAGGTCGCCAAGGTCGTCGATTTCGGCATCGCAAAGGCCATCCAGGAAGGCGCCGGCGAGGGACTCACGCAGACCGGGCAGGTCATTGGCACCCCCGAGTTCATGAGTCCCGAGCAGCTCCTCGGCGACCCTGTCGACGCACGCACCGATCTCTACGCACTCGGCTGCATCCTGCATCTCATGCTCACCGCGTCGCCGCCGTTCAATGCGCAGACCCGTGAGCAGATGATCAAGCGTCGCCTCAGTGAGGATGCGCCGCATGTGCAGACGGTTGACCCCCAGCTTCCGGACACCGTTGCGCGCATCGTCGCCCGCTTGCTCGCGCGCTCACCGGGCGACCGCTATGGCTCCGCCGCCGAGGTGAAGGATGCGCTTGCCGGGACGCATATGCGGCGCTCTGGTGCCGTACGCGTGTCGGCCGCGCGGCCCACCCCGCGCAGTGCGCCCACGGTGGCGTTCACACAGGCCACGGAAGCCACCACCGAGGTCAACTCGGTTCTCGACCGCAAGCCCGTGCGTCGCGCGCCGCTGATTGCCGGCGGGGTTGCGTTGGCGGCGGTGGTCGTCGCGCTGGCCCTGCGCGGCGGCACGGGGGTCGTGAGTGTGGAGCGCGCTCCTCTCGTTCCGAAGGACAGCTTCGCCGCCGTCGCACACAGCGATTCATTTCCACCGGCGCGTAATGTAGGCAAGGTCGTCGTCGCCCCGCCCGTCGCGCTGGTGGATACCGCACGGTCGAATGCGCGCAGCGCAGCGAAGCACAGGAGCGATAGCCTCGCGAAGATTGCCAGCGTCGCCCGGCTGGACACCGTGGCCGTGCACCAACCGCTCGTCCGCTACAAGCAGGCCATCGAGAGCGGCAATGTCGCCATGCTCAGGGCCGCCTATCCGGCAATGACGCCAGGACAACAGGAGCTGTGGGAAAAGACCTTCTTCGCGCGCGCGGAGTTGATCACGGCATCCATCCGCTACGGCAGCACGATCATCAATGGCGACAAGGCCGAGGCGACGTTCAACCTGTCTCTGAACATCGTCAACAAGGACACGAAACAGTCAAATCCCTACCAGATGAGACGACGCGCTTCTCTGGTGCGCCAGGACGGCCGGTGGCAGATCGTGTCGATTGGCGCGTGATTTCAGGGCGGGAAAAGCTTTGAACCACAGGGACACGGAGGACACAGGGGAAAAAAGAGCATTTTTTTGACTGCTCACATTTCCCTTCGATGCGCTGTCCGTAGTCCTCCGTGTCCTCTGTGACCCCTGTGGTTGATGCAGTTGCAGTTGGAGTTTCCTACTTGCCCGCCGGCCTTCCAAGCTTGACGCGCAACTCCGTCGCCACGCTGTCCAGCTGCGCCGCGTCGTAGCCCACGTCCCACTCCTGTCCGCGCTGCCAGTTCGCCTCGTCCCGCAGCTGCAGCTTGCGCCAGTCGTCGCCAATGAACTTGCCTGACACCCGCGTGCGATAGCGCAGGTCCGGCACCCCGTCATGCTGCAGGCTCGCCTGCCACGCCGTCAT
>JAYVNZ010000506.1:0-4205 GCA_043758185.1 Gemmatimonadaceae bacterium
ATGCACAGCAGGACATCGTGCGCGTCGTGATCGTCGGCGCCCAGGAAGTGGGCGTCGTTCGTGGCAATCACGGGCAGGCTCAGTTCCGAGCCCAGCGCAAAGATCCGCTCGTTCAGCCGCGCCTGCCCCTCGGAGTCGTGCGCCTGGACTTCCAGGTAGTAGCGATCCTTGAACACGTCCGCATACCACAATGCCGCTTCACGCGCGCCAGCCTCGTCGTCGCGTTCGAAGTTCGACGCGATCTCACCCGCCAGGCATGCCGAACTCACGATGAGCCCCTCGCTGTACCTTGCCAGCAGCTCCCGGTCCACTCGCGGCTTGGAGTAGAATCCCTCCGTGTAGGCGAGCGAGGACAGCTTCACGAGGTTCTTGTAGCCCTGCATGTCGCGGGCGAGCAACACCAGGTGGTAGTACGGCTTTACCCCGGGCGCGGGGCGGCCACGCGTCCTGCGGTCACCGGGGGCGACGTACGCCTCCATACCGATGATCGGCTTCAGGTGCGCCTTCTTCGCCTTCTCCTGGAACTCCCACGCCGCGTGCAGGTTGCCGTGATCCGTGATTGCCAGTGCGGGTTGCTCGAACTCGAGCGCCCTGGCGATCAGGTCATCGATGCGGTTGGCGCCATCGAGGAGTGAATACTCCGAATGGCAGTGGAGATGAACGAAGGACATTGAAGGAAGGATAGCGACCGCGACCCCCTGCGTCAAAGCAGCGGCCACTGGTAATATGGCTGGAAGTGTTTGCAGATTAACGACTTAACAGATCCCTTACTCAGTGATTGAAATCAAACGCATGGTATCCTGGCGCAACGGGATCCGGGCGGCGGCGCTCCTTGCCGCACTTCTCGTTGCCTGTCTCGCCCTTTTCCCTACCGGACGCTACCTCGTCCGCGCTGCATGGGAGGAGGGGAAGATTCTTCAGCGCCGCCGGCCAATTCTCACCCTGGCTGCCGATACGGCGACACCGCCCGCACTCCGCGCCAAGCTGCGGATGGTGCTCGCCGCGCGCGCCTTCGCCAGCGACTCCCTCGGCCTCGAGGCGGGCCAGAGCTTCACCAGCTACAGCGCGATCGATCGGGATACCCTGGCGCTCGTCCTGTCGGGCGCCTATCGCGACCGCCTGGAGTCGTTCACGTGGTGGTTCCCCGTGGTGGGCCGTGTGCCCTACAAAGGCTACTTCGACTTCGCCGAGGCGCACCGACAGGAGCGGGCCTTGGCGGACCGTGGGTTCGACGCCCGGCTCGGAGCCGCGTCCGCGTTCAGCACACTCGGATGGTTCAATGATCCGCTCCTGCCATCCACCCTGCGCGCAGACTCGCTGACGCTCGCCAACACGGTCATCCACGAGCTCACGCACAACACGTTCTACGCACCGGGGGGCGCCGTGTTCAACGAGAGCTTTGCCAACTTCGTGGGAGCGCGTGGGGCCGAGCGTTTCTACCGGGTACGTGGCCAGGCGGCAGCCGCCGACGAAGTCTTCGCGCGGTGGCGGGACGACAGGGTCATGGGCCGATTCTGGGCGGAGCTGTACACCCGGGTGGATTCCGCGTTCAAGGCGCATCCCGGAGCGGAGCCGACGCACGTGGCCGAGCGGATCGCGGTGCGGGATTCGTTGTACGTGGAGGCCCGTGACCACCTGATGCACGACATCGGACCGCAGCTCCGCACGGTGAGCCTGCGCGCCATCGAGCGGGTGCGGCTCGACAATGCGATCCTGATGGCGCGCCGCGTGTACCTCACGGATCTGGACCTGTTCGATAGCGTGGTGGCGCAGCGGCACGGCAACCTGCGCGACGCGATCCAGGCCATCATCACCGCCGCGCGCTCGGACAGGAACACGCCATTCGACGCGGTGAGGCGATTGCTGGTACCTGCACGAGCGCCGTAGACACGAAGGCGACTATTTCGGCCCGAACCGGCCGCGCATGAGCGCGCGGAGATCCATTTCCGGCGCTGCGGACACGGGCGCGGCGGGTGCCTCGCCGGGCTCCTCGACAACCACCCGCTGCATCGTGCCCCGCACACCGCGATCCAGGAAGCGCGACAACTGGTCGAATGAATATTCCGCACCGCGCCGGGAGCCGTAGACCTGCATGGGGTAGATCACCGCCAGTTCGTCCTTCGCGCGCGTGAGGGCGACGTACATGAGGCGGCGCTCTTCCTCGAGCTCGTCGGGATCCTCCACTGCGCGCGATGACGGGAACCATCCATCCACGGCCCAGATCACGAACACTGCCTTCCATTCCTTGCCCTTCGCGCTGTGCACCGTGCTGAGCACCAGCGCGTCGGACTCCGACTGCGAGCCGCCCGCGAGGTCCTGCGTGTTCGACGGCGGATCCAGCGCGAGTGCCGACAGAAAGTTGGTGCGCGATGGATACCCGGCAGCCACGGTGCGCAGCTGGTCGAGATCGGCGAGCCGCGCCTCGGGGCGATCGTACTTCTCCCTGAGCACGGCGTCGTACAGGGATCGGATGGCGGCGATGTCGCTCGCCACCTTCGCACCAGCGGCGTCGCCGTCGCGGTTCGTGGTGCCCCGGAGCTGGCGCAGCAGCACGGCCAGCGACCGGTGCGCCTCCCGCGCGCGCGGTGGTGCGATGAGGTGCGTGAACGCGTCCGGATCCCACGACCGATCCTGCATGTTCTTCATCATGTCGCGGGCGGTGGTGTCACCGATGCCGGGCATGAGCATGAGGATGCGGTACCAGCTCACCTCGTCGCGCGGGTTCTCGGACACGCGCAGGAACGCGAGGACGTCCTTCACGTGCGCCGCTTCCAGGAACTTGAGGCCGCCCCATTTCTCGAATGGGATCTTCCGGTTGGCCAGCTCGATCTCGAGGTCGGCCGACATGTAGCCCGCGCGGAACAGCACGGCCATCTCGTGGAGTGCCACCCCGGATTCATGCAGCTGCAATACACGGTCGACGACGAATCGCGTCTGCTGTGCCTCGTCCTTCGCCGTCACCAGCCACGGCTTTTCGCCGCCCACGCGCGTGGTGTACAATTCCTTCGTGAATCGCTCCTCGGCGCGCGAAATCACCATGTTGGACAGGTCGAGAATGGGCTGCGTGGAGCGGTAGTTCTGCGCCAGCGTCACCATCGTCGCACCTGGAAACTGGCGCGGAAAGTCCAGGATGTTGCGGAAGTGTGCACCGCGGAAGGCGTAGATGCTTTGCGCATCGTCGCCCACCACGGTGATGCGGCGATGCAGGGTGCACATCCCGCGAAGGACCCGCGCCTGGAGCAGGTTGGTGTCCTGATACTCGTCCACGAGCACATGCTCGTACATCCCGGCGATCCGTTCCTGCAGCGCGGGCGATGCTTCGAGCATCAGGGCCCAGAACACCAGCAGGTCGTCGTAGTCCACCAGGTTGCGCTCCTGCTTGCGGAGGGTGTAGTCCGCAAACAGTGAGGTGATCTGTTCCTGATATTCGAGGAAGTGGGGCACGTCGCGGTGGAGCAACTCATCGAGCGGCAACTCGGTGTTCACGTGCCGCGAGTAGAGCCAGTGAAGCGTTTCCTTCTTTGGAAATCGCTTGGACGTCTTCGCGAAACCCATTGCTCCGCGCGCGAGCTGCATGAGGTCTTCCGCGTCACCCTGGTCCATGATGGTGAAGTCGCCCGCGAGCCCCGCCGACGGCCCGAACTGGCGCAGCAGCCGGTGGCCCACCGAGTGGAACGTGCCACCGTGCACGCGAGCCCCAGCCGAGCCCACCAGCCGTTCCGCACGCGAAAGCATCTCGGCAGCAGCGCGTCGCGTAAAGGTGAGCAGGAGGATGCGCTCCGGCGCAACGCCGCGGTCCACCAGTGCGGCGACGCGGTGAATGAGGGTGCGCGTCTTTCCCGTGCCCGCTCCGGCGATCACCAGGAGTGGGGCGTCGCCGAAGGTAGCAGCACGCGCCTGCTCTTCATTGAGCGATGCGGTGATCTTCGCCTCGTCTGGGCGGGGCAGGTCCCGCGCGCGCGGGCGGTAGAGACGAGGCTCGTCGGCCATGTTGCCAATATAGACCAACGCCCGAAAATCTGCCGAAGCCACCCGCGCCTCGTCCTGGGCAGCTGGCGCCCTGTCGTGCTATAGCGGGGTAGCTTCGGCGACTCGCTTCAGCTCTGCGATGGGCAGGGACACGACGTCGAGGGAAAAGGTGCGTGCAAACGCATCCGCGCAGGCCGAGCGCACGGCAGCGCCGAGGTCTGCGTCGAGCAAGGAGT
>JAYVNZ010000507.1:0-1760 GCA_043758185.1 Gemmatimonadaceae bacterium
ATGACGCGATCGCCCAGGGCAGCGGCGGAGGCCTCCACCTTCCCGTCGAGGGTCCGCAAGCCTTCGCGCCGGCCCACCACGACGAGACGATGCGGCAGCTTGGCGGCCACCGAACCGAATGCCGCGACGAGCCGCATGAGGTTCTTGTGCGGCTTCACGTTGCCGAGTGCTAGGAAGTACGGGACTGCGGATGTGGGGGCGTGTGCATGCACACCGAACCATCGCGGCGCCACGCCGAGCGGAATCACGGCCACGCAGCGAGGCTCGCCCGACAAGCGACGCAGTTCCGAGGCCGTGAATGCCGAGTCACACATCACAACGCGCGCACGCGCGCAGACGCAGGAGAAGAGGGTGCGCGCATAGAGGCGCCGGAGTGCTGAGGACTGCCCATCCGCCAGGTGAAACACATCATGGACCGTGACAGCGAGGCGCCCGCGATACAGCAACGGAATGTTGTAATGCGGCGCCCAGAACAGCGTCGTCTGCCGGGGAATGGATCGCAGCAGCGCGAGTTGCTCGTGCACCGAGTAGATGGGCGCGTCGAGCGACTGAATGCCCACGCGCTCCGATGACGGGATCGCACCTGCGATGGCGGGAGGATGTCCCAGCAGTGTGAAGCGCGCGCCCGTCCACAGGGCAATCACGCGTGGCACCAGCTCCTCCAGGTAGGTACCGATGCCGGACACGCCCAGCATGCGCATGTCGATGGTGACGTGCGGAGCAAGCGCCTCGCTCACGACGCCCACACCTGCTCCAGCAGATGTTCCCACGACGGCAGGCGCACCCCGAAGCGATCCCCTATCCGCGTGCAATCGAGCACGGAATACGACGGCCGGCGCGCAGGGGTCGGATAGGCGTCAGTGCTAATGGGCACGATGCGCTCGAGCACCTGCTCCACGCGTCGCGGATCGAGCGCCAGGAGTCGTTCGGCAAACGCGAACCAGCTCGTCTCGCCACCGGCCGCGATATGATAGACACCATGTGCGGCGCGCCACGCGCTCTCGTCGCGCGCAAGCTGCGAGATGACGGCTGCGGTTCCCGCTGCCACCGCACGTGACCACGTCGGCGCCCCGCGTTGGTCATTCACGACGCGCACCTCGGTGCGCGCGCGCGCCAGCCGCAGCATCGTTCGCAAGAAGTTGCTTCCGGTGAGGCCGTAGATCCAACTGGTGCGAAGGATGATCGCGCGATCCGTCGCGCGCAGCACGCCCTCCTCCCCGGCGAGCTTCGTGGCCCCGTACCAGTTGATCGGCGCCGTTGGGTGCTCCTCGCGATAGGGCTCGCGTGCGTCACCGGCGAACACGTAGTCCGTTGAATAGTGCACCAACCCTGCCCCGATGCGCTGGCACGACCTGGCCAGACTCGCGGGTAACGCGGTATTCAGCAGGGCAGCCTCGTCACGGTGCGTCTCCGCATCATCGACGCGCGTATACGCCGCCGCGTTCACCACGCAATGCGGCATGCAGTCGCTGACGAACGCCTCCACCCGGTCGATGCGCGCACAGTCGAGCTCCGACCGGCGTGGTGCAATGACATCGGCGACGGGAGCAAGCGTCTCCTTCAGCGCGCTGCCAAGCTGACCCGTGCCACCGAGCAGGAGGATCCGCAGGTGGTTCACGAGATCGTGAACCCGGGCAACTCACCCTCGGAAATGTCCCGCAGCGGCCTGGCGTCGCGATCCTTGTCCGACAGGATGGGCGGCAGCGGCCACGGAATCGCCAGCTCGTCATCCGACCACAGGATGGTGCGCTCCGACGCCA
>JAYVNZ010000508.1:0-5698 GCA_043758185.1 Gemmatimonadaceae bacterium
GCATCCACGTCGAGATGGGCGACACCTCGAACCCGCGTTGGATTCCACTCGCTGATGAGCACTCCGTCCTTTGCCGCGCGTTCAACGACGTCGGCGCTGGACGCTCCGGGCGGCAGGTCGATCATCACGATGTTCGTGTCAGGCGACACCACAGAAGCGCCGTCAATGGCGCCCACCGACTCGGCGAATACACGCGCGTTCGCGTGATCGTCGGTGAGCCTGTCCAGGTTGGCGTCGAGTGCGTAGAGCGCCGCGGCAGCAAGGATGCCGGACTGGCGCATGCCGCCGCCGAACCGCTTCCGGATGGCGTGCGCGCGACGGATCGTGGGCTCGTCACCCACAAGGATTGCACCCACCGGACAACCCAGTCCCTTCGACAGGCTGAGCATCACCGTATGCGCGACCGCGCCGTAAGCAGCGAGCGGCGTACCCGTGGCGGCGCCGGCATTCCAGAGGCGTGCCCCGTCCATGTGCACGGGAATGCCATGCTCGTCGGCCAGGGCGCGGATGGCACGCAGATCCGCGAGGGGCACGACCGTGCCGCCCGAGGAGTTGTGCGTGTTCTCCACCCCGATGCAGCTGATCACAGGATCGTGCTTCGATGGCGGCCGGATGCTGCGACGCACGTCGTCGGCGTTCATCACCCGACGGCCCGTGCCGGGGCGCACTGGCCGGACCTGTGCGCCGCACAGCGCGGCGACGCCCGCCATTTCCCCGTAGATGAGGTGCGCCTCCTCATCGAGCGCCACTTCCGTACCGATGGACGCATGCACCGCGATGCCGGTCATGTTCGCCATGGATCCGGACGGAAAGAAGAGCGCGGCATCCTTGCCCAGGAGGGCGGCGCACCGGGCCTCGAGCCGGCGCACGGTGGGGTCGCCTTCGAGGACGTCGTCGCCGACCTCCGCATTGGCCATGGCCTGGCGCATGGCGGCACTGGGCCGAGTGACGGTGTCGGAACGAATGTCTATGAGCATGCGTACGGGGCGTTTCACGATGACGGGAACGACGAAAGGCACACCGAAGGTAACTCGGTGCGCCTCCCAGCGCCGTCCCGTCAGACCGTCAGACCGTCAGACCGTTTCGACTGTTGTGCTACGGCTTCTTGACAACGTGCGGAACGGAGACTTCCGTCTTCTTGGTGCCAACCACCGGCTTCTGGATGATGACGGTGTCAGGCTTGGTGCCGACCACTGGCGTGCTGATCGTGTCCTTCTTCATCTCCACGCTCGGTGTCGTCACCGTGTGGGTGTCCGTGCCGACCGTCGGCGTCTGGACCTGGTACGTGTTGTCGCCGGTCTTCTTGCACGCTGCGAGTGGCAGCGTGAGGATGACGGCGCCGAGTAGCATTTTGCGCATTGCAGGCCTCCTGAGTGGCGCGTTCGCGGAAACTAAGGCAACCTTCGCGCCAAAGGCTCGGTTCGGCAGCCTGAAGATGGAACTTTCAGCCAAGAAATACTTCGCGCTGCCGCTTTCGCGTGCGTCGGAGCTCGTAGACCTGCCCCACTTCGCCGCCCAGGATGAACACCAGGGATGCGTAGTAGACCCAGATCACGATCACCACGATCGCCGCAACGGAGCCCGTGTACAGGGAGCCCGGATTGAACGATCGCACGTAGATGGTGAAGATGAACTTCGCGAGCTCGAACATGACCGTGGTGAACGCCGCCGCCACCCACGCCGTCTTGGTCCGTACGCGCCGCACCGGCAGGTACTTGTAGAGCGCGAAGAACATGGTGGCCATCAGCAGGGACGCCACGACGTGGCCCCCCCACGCCTTGGCCTGCCCCATCACGTCCTTGCGGATGCCGAGGTCCTCCAGCACCTCCACGCTCCTGTTCGTGGCAATGAGCACGTACGTGGTGATGAGCGTGTTCGCGGTAATGAGAAACGTGGAGACGATCGTCATGAGGATGTCGAAGATCTTCCCCGCGATGATGCTCCGCTCATTCTCGATATCGAACACGCTGGCGAGCACGGTCCGCAGTGAGCCGAAGAGCCGCGTGGAAAACCACACGAAGCCAAGCGCGCTCCAGATGGGGAGCTTCCGGTTCGCGGTGAGGATGTCGCCCAGGATCTTGTGGTACGGCGAATCCGGCATCTCCTGGTGCGCTGGCAGGAGGCGGTCGAGATAGTGGAGCACCACCTCGTTCGCTCCGGCCGACGACTTGTTCAGCAGGAAGGTGAGGAACCACACGAGCAGCAGGATGAACGGGACGATCGCGAGCAGGAGGTTGAACGCAATCCCTCCGGCGAGGAACAGCACGTTGTCCTCGCCGGCGTTGTCCCACACGCGCTTGGCGTAATCGCGGAGCGTCCATCCGAAGCTGACGAATGGCGAGCGCGTCGCCACTCGCTCCATCCGCACGGACGATCGGGTCGGCGTGCCGGCGGGCGTCGTCAGATGGTTTCGCTGCCTCGAGGCGGCACGGGTGCGCGGCGACGCGCGCCACGCGCCACGTCACCGCCCGCTGCATACGCGGCCTTCGTTTCCACCAGCCTGTTCTCCAGGTCCTGGCGCGCATCGGCGGCTGCCTCGCGCCCCGCCTCCATGGCGCGCGCTACCTGCCGCTTCTTCGCCTCGATGGCGGACCGCGCCGATTCGATCTGCTCCTCGACACGCCCCTTCGCACCCTCGAAGGTCTCCACCACCTGCCCCGTGACCTCCTCGGCCACGCCCTTCACCGCATCCGTCGCCTGGCGCGCCTTGCGCCGAATGTCCGCGCGCGTTTCCTGGCCGGTGCGTGGCGCGAACAGCAACGCCACGCCGGCCCCGATGAGCACCCCCAGGAGGAGGTTGCCAAGGTCGCCGCTGTGCTTCTCGATGACGATGTACGGTTCGCCGTCGTGCTCGTGATCCCGCATGTGCGCTCCTCGAAGCTCGGGGCTCAGCGCCCCTTCTTGGCCGTGGGTTTCTTCGACACCCGTGCAGGGGGTGCCGGCTCCTTCTTCCTGGCGATCACCGGCTTCGTTGCCGGCACCGCCTCGCGTTCCGGCTCGGCGGCAGCGCCGCCGATGAGGGCCGTAAGCTCCCCTCGCACTTCGCGTTCCGAAATACCGAGGACCTTGGCCGTGCGCGCTGCGTCTCCCGCAGTGGACGCGAACGTGCGCAACACCAGCTGCTGGCGCGCCTCCGCGGCCGTGGCGCCCACCGGAATGGTGAGCGCGGCCGGCATGCCGCCGTTGTTGCGGAGATGGCGCGGAATGATGTCGGACGGGCCGATGGTGGTGGCGCGTGACATGATCACCGCGCGCTCCACCGCGTTCTTCAGTTCCCGCACGTTGCCCGGCCAGTGATAACTCATGATCCACTCCCAGGCCGCGTCCTCGAAGCCCGTGATCGTCTTGCCGTTCTGCTGCGCAAAGCGACCAAGGAACTCGTTGGCGAGCAGCTGGATGTCCTCGGCACGCTCGCGAAGGGGCGGCAGATCGATCTCCACGACAGCCAGGCGATAGTACAGGTCCTCCCGCAGTTCCCCCTCTGCGATGGCCTTCTGGAGATTCTTGTTCGTGGCCGCCAGGATCCGGATGTCGACGTTGATCTCCTTCTTGCCGCCCAGCCGACGCACCTGCTTCGTTTCCAGTGCGCGCAGCAGCTTCACCTGGATGTCCGTGGCCATCTCCGCCATTTCGTCGAGGAAGATGGTGCCCCCACTGGACATCTCGAAGGCGCCCTGCTTCTCGCTGATGGATCCCGTGAAGGCGCCCTTCTCATGCCCGAACAGTTCGTTTTCGAGGATTTCCTTGGGAAGCGCGGCGCAGTTGAGCGCGAAGAACGGTCCCTTCGCGCGGTCGCTCTTGCTGTGCAGCGCGCGCGCAACGAGCTCCTTGCCGGTGCCGCTCTCACCGAGGATCAACACGCTCGCCGTACTCGGTGCCACTGCCTCGATGACCTGGTACACGGAGCGCATGGAGTCGCTCTGGCCCGTGAGTTCCGCGTAGTGCGTGAGCCCCTCCAGCCTGGACGACAGCTCGCGGTTGGTCTGCTGGACGTTGTACTTGTCGAGCGCCTTGGGGATGAGCGCCTTGAGGCGGTTCAGCTTTTCCGCGTTCAGGGGCTTCTCGATGTAGTCGTACGCTCCCTGCTGCATGGCCTGGACGGCGGAATCCACCGTGGCCTGCCCGGTGATGATGATGCACTCGGTGGGAATGTTGCGCTTCTGGAGCTCCCCGAGCAGGCCGAGACCATCCAGCCTGGGCATCTTCAGGTCGGCCAGCACCACCCCGTACCGCTCGGCCGACAGCATCTCGAGGGCCTTTTGTCCATCGCCAACGACGTCCACGCGGTAGCCCGCATCCTCGAGGATGGCGCTCAGGCCGGTGGTAATCGCGGCTTCGTCGTCCGCAATGAGGATCTTAGCCTGCTTCATCGTGCCTCGTGCAGTAGCTGCCCCTCCTCCACGCGTACTCACGCGCGGGGAAACGACAGGGACAGTTTGTCACCTTCGGTCCAGCGTACACCCGCGGCGCGCAGCACGTCGGACACCGCCTCGGGCATCGCGACCTGACGCCCGCCAGCGGACATCCCCACGCGCACCGACTCGTCATCCACGTCCATGGTGCAGGTCACCGGAGATAGCTGGGGTTGTCCATTCACGCCGGTCACGTTTTCCAGCAGGGGCGCCATGAGCGCCAGCCGCAGTACGTCACCCGACACGCGCGCGTAGGCAGCTCCCGTTTCGATCGTCCCCGCGAGCGACACCGCCGCGTCTGCAGACGCCGATGCCGCCCCACACACCGCGACGACGCGACGCAGCGTGACTGCAACGTCCGCTGGAGAACGGTCCGCGCGGGCGAGCCCGAGCACGGCATCCAGTAACGTAGTCAGGCGCTCGAGCTGCTGTGACGCAGCATCGCCGAATTTCGCGACGGCTGATGCAGGCACCTCGGCACGTGCCGACCGGGAACGGATGACTTCCAGGTTCACCGATACCCCGTTCAGCGCATCCTTCACGTCGTGCGAGGCACGACCGAGTGCCCGTTGCAGCGTGAGCAACCAGAGGCCGGCAACGTTCTCGGCGGCCGAGATGGGCGCCATTCAGTCGGACAGGTCGGCGTCGTCTGGTGCGGCGACGTGTGTGGGAGTGGCGTCTGCAGGCATCGGCTTGTGGTGCACCGGCGGGGAAACGTAGCGGTTCACCATGTCCGCCGTGTTGCCCACGGCCAGCTGCTTGAACAGGAAGCCGAACTTCTCCTCATATGTGCGTGCGACCGCGGCCTTCACCTCCGGCGCCAGTGCCCACAGCTGCCGCTTGAAAGGACCGAGCGCCTTCTTCCGCGTCTTGTAGAAGAACTGCTCGTCAGTATCGGAGGCCTTGCGCTCGTCCACCGCGTTCTTTCCGAGCCACGTGTAGATATCCGCGCGCAACGCATCGGGCAGATGGTCGAACAGCATCGTCTGGAAATTGGTGGCGAGATGAATCTCCGCCGTTTCGCGCTTGGGGAAGTTGTGGAATGCGTCGTCGGGCAGCGTGGAGGCGCCGTGCTGCACCGCGCCTGCGAGCCCGTAGTCGTCACGCGCCACCTTGCCCAGCCGCTCGAGCGTGTCGAGATCCAGCTTCACTTCGGCAATGGATCCGTCGGCGAGAACGGTGCCGCCATGTGAGGTGCCACTCTGCACGCTGATCTTGGACAGCCCCTCCATGCCCTTGGGCAGGGCGGCGGTGAAGCCATCCATGTACGCACGCAGTTCTTCCAC
>JAYVNZ010000509.1:0-2078 GCA_043758185.1 Gemmatimonadaceae bacterium
ATCGAGCATCGGGATGCCGAGGTTCTTCATGGTGCGCTCGGCAAATTCCCTGATGTGGTCTGGTGGGAATACCTCATTCAACGTCATGCCGCGCCGCGAGGGCCATTGCATGTTCTTCGGCGGGAGCTTGCTGGCGGTGTACAGACGCTTGTCGGGATGCCCGCGGACCAGCTCGCCGAGCAGGCGCTCACTGTGGCCCTTGCCGTACCCCCACGCCGTGTCGAAGAAGTTGCAACCGAGCGACACGGCCTCGTTCAAGGCGACGCGGGACGCGTCGTCGTCGGAGCCGGTCCAGCCGCTCATGCCCCACATGCCGTAGCCGATGGTGGAGACGGGCCAGCCAAGACGGCCAAAGGTGCGATGCTGCATGAAAGGTGTGGTAGCGGGAAGACAGGAATGCCTCAGGAGCCAAGCTACATGGACGCAGTTGTGCGCACCAACTCTGCAATCCATCGTGGGCGCAGCGCCACCGTCTAGTCCCGCGCCAGCACCCGTGCCAACGTCCGGACAAGGTCGTCTCGGCTGTATGGCTTCTGGAGTGTGGCTGCGAACCCCTGCTCCCGGTATTCGGAGCCCTCATTTGCGTCGCTATAGCCGCTCGACACGATGGCCTTGACTCCGGGATAAATCGCTTTCAGACCGGCGAAGGTCTCGTGCCCGCCCATTCCACCAGGAATGGTCAGGTCGAGGATCACGGCGGCAAATGGCTGGTGTTCCCGGATCGCCGCTTCATACGCGCGCAGCGCCGCCGCGCCGTCGGCAACGGATTCCGGCTGATAGCCACAGGTGAGCAACATCCTCTCGGCGAGACGCCGAATCGCTTCCTCGTCATCCATGACCAGGATCCTGCAGTCACCACCATCCACCTCGGCAACGCACTGCGTATCGACTCGAGCCACAGGTGTGACGGATGCCGGCAGATCGATAAAGAACACCGTCCCCTCGCCCAGCACGGAGTCGACAGACAGTGTCCCGCTGTGTCGCCGAATGATGGAATACGCCGTCGCCAGGCCAAGGCCCGTGCCGCTGCCTTTCTGCTTGGTCGTGAAATAGGGCTCGAATATTCTCGGCAGGTTCGCGGCGGAGATACCCGTGCCGAAATCGCGAACGGCAATCCGTACGATGCGGTCGCCGGCGCCTGTGGAAGGCTCTCCGCGAGTGGCATTCGTCGCGTGCACCTCGACGCGCCCGCCATCCGGCATGGCCTGTTTCGCGTTGACGACCAGGTTGTGGATCACCTGCTTCAGCTGCCCTTCGTCGACCTCGACGGAGCTCAGTGCATCATCGAGCTGGAGGTCCGCCTTGACGTTCGAGCCACTCAGCGCAAACCCAACCGCCTCCATGATCAAGCGCCTGATGTACATGACCTTCCGCACTGGCTCTCCTCCGCGGGAAAACGTGAGGAGTTGCCGGGTCAGGTGCGAGGCATCGACGCACGCATTCGCCGCCTGATCCAGGAGCACCGCTCGTTCCTCCGGGCTGCCTTCGGTCCGCGCGAGGTCAAGGTTGCCGAGGATGGCCGTGAGCAGGTTGTTGAAGTCGTGCGCAATTCCTCCCGCCAGCACGCCAACGCTTTCCATCTTCTGCGTGAGCTGCAGCCGATTCTCGAGTGCGGCCTGCTGCTCACGCATGCGTGTTTGCACGGTCACATCCAGGACGGTGGAGATGACGAGTTGCTGTTCGGGGAGGGTGATGTTCCGGGCGGAAACGTGGAACGACTCCCCGTTCGTGTCGGTCAACTCGATGTCTTCCCACACCATGCGCGCCGGATCGTTGCTGAGAACATCGGCGAGGATGCGTTGGCCGAGTTCCTCCTGACGCGCGTAGACAGCCTGGAGAAAGGCGCTGACATTCGCGCATGCCTCCCGCGACGTTCGATAAATGCGCGGAAATGCATCGTTGAGATACAGCACCTCCCCGGTTTCGGTGTTGTTGATCGCGAATCCAACTGTTGAATTGTCCAGGATCCGTTCCATGAGCTGCCGGCGATTCGCGAGTTCCTCCCCCGCGCGCTTTCGCTCGATTGCCAGCCCGATCTGGCCGCTGATCGCCAGCAGTGCATCCTGGTCGTTCAGCGT
>JAYVNZ010000510.1:0-4144 GCA_043758185.1 Gemmatimonadaceae bacterium
CGGGGTGGGCAGCGGCTTCGACACGCACCCTTCACGGCGCCACGTCGACAAGTAGCGTCAATCCCCCGCCGCCCTGTTCCTCGGTGTTGTTGTTCAGCGTGTGATGCGCGATATGGCAGTGGAAGATCCACTTGCCGGGAACGCGCGCTGGCCAGATGACGTCGTACCGCTGGCCCGGGCCCACATTGATCACGTCGGCGTCGAAGCGCGCTGATGGTGCGAGCGTCACGCCGTCACGCGCCACGACGGAGAACGGACCGCCGTGCATGTGCATCGGGTGGATGAAGTTGTTGTTCGTGCCAATGATGCGGAACTTCACCCGCTGTCCCACCTTCATGTGGATGACGTCAGTGGCGGGAAAGGACTTCCCGTTGATCGTGAAGTAGTTCGGCAGGGCGCCTTCCATCAGCATGGCTGGGTAGGTCAACCCGTCCCGGTTGAGCCATTCTTGCAGTTGCACCACGTACTCGATGTCGGCCCGCGGCTCGATCGTGGAGTCGCGTGGGTGCACGATGAGCGCGCCATACAGGCCAAAGGCCTGCTGCCGGTCGGGCCGCATGTGCGAGTGGTAGAAGTACGATCCGGACTGCTGCACCACGTACTCGTACACGTATCGTCCACCGGGAGGTACCGGCGCCTGCGTGATGTGGGCCGGCCCATCCATCGCATTGGGCACCACCAGCCCGTGCCAGTGCATCGTGGCGGGATCCGGCAGGTGGTTGGTGAAGTTGATGCGGATGTGATCGCCCTCGGTGAGCTCCAGGCGAGGGCCCGGCACCTGCTGATTGATCGCGTAGGCGGTGACCGTTTTCCAGCTGAGGATATTCCACCGGATGACCGAGGCGTCCATGTCGAACACCTTGACGCCGTCTTCCATACGCGGCACGAGCGGTCGATCCCCTCGCGCATCAGCGGGCGCGTTGTAGGTCACGAGCCTCGGGTCGGCAGCGGCCATGTCTCGCATGGCATCGGCTGGCGAATCGGGGGTGGTGATCATGCCCGGTGGCATGATGGCGCCACGCACCGACTCGGCGCTGAGCGAGAAGTTCATGAATGCGGCCGGGACGTACAGGCCGGCAATGAGAGCGAGAAAGCTGACGCCTGTGAGCACGACGAGTTGGGTTCGCGAGACGGGCGGCTGCGCCCCTGGCTCGCCACCGGGCGGGGATGCTGCGCCGTGCTCCATGCCTGGCATGTCTTTCATCCCGGCCCCGTCTTGCATGCCCGCCATGCTCTGTGTCTCGTGCGCGGCCTTCGTGACCGCCTCACCGTGCATGCTCGCCATGTCGTGCATGCTGCCATCCGGCAGGACCCTCACCCCCACGCGATAGCGGAATACAAGCTCACCACCGAGCCAGCCCTGGTAACTCACGAGGGCGAGGATTGCCGCTCCGGCCAGGAGATACACGAGGCCCACGGACGAGCGGCCGGCAAGCACCTGCGACATCCGCCAGATGAAAAGCGCGCCAAGCGCAGCAGACACCGAGAAGCCCACTCGCATGTGATGGTGCACGTGCTCGTGCACCTCCTCCTCGATCGTCGCCCGACGCATGTCGCGGACACCAAGTGCGATCGCGACCACGGCGGACGCGGCGGCTCCGCCGAGGGCCAGCCATCCCGCCGCGAAGAGCGATGTTGCGATCGCGCGACCTCCGAGCGCCCACCCCAGGGCGTCCGCACCGACCGAGAGCGCGGCCAAGGCGATCGGAAAGTGAACGACAGCGGGATGGAGCGGCGTCATCGGTCCGGCGCTGCCTTCATGATGATGTTCCATCGCCATCACGTGTGCCCTCCATGACCGCCGCTCATGCCCGGCATGGCTGCCATGGAGTCCGCTGGTGGCGCCGACGCTGACGACGCTGCGGCCTGAGGCGCCCTGGGGTCGCGAACCGTCATCAGGCCGTGCTTCATCTTCTTCGCGACCAGCCAGACGTTCATCGGGTACGCCAAGGCAAATCCGGCGATGATCCCAAGCGACATCACGAACCAGAAGAGCAGCTCGCCGGGCCACATGGCGCGCATGTCGCGCCCCATCATGAGCGTCGTCATCACGGGCGCCATGCCTGCCATCATCAGGTTCATCGAGAGCAGTTCGGGAAGGAAGCTCCGCTTCACGTTGTCCCAGTAGCTGCCTCCCATCATGGCGCGCATGAACAGCGCCTGAAAGATGAGGAGCCCGAACAGGAAGCCCGCCACGTATTCAATGAGGACATCGGCCCACATCGGAAGTCCAAGGAGGGCCGTGAGGATCGCGGCAAGGATGATCCCGGTGGCGTCACCTGCCACGCAGTGCACCGTGGACCCGACCGACTGCTTCCACAGTGGCGCCACGAACACTTCATGCGTGCCGGGCGATGGCTCCTTGTCCGCCATCACGTAGAGCAGCACGCCGATGGGGCCCATATAGAGGGTGACGAGCACGAAGCCCCACTTCATCACCGTCGCTTCCGGATTGCCGCGGAACTGGTCGAACGCCACGTACGCCGCCGACAGCGCGGCAAGCACGAGCCACGCGTCGACCACGTAGTCGATGGGCTGCAGGATCATGGGCACGCGCTGCCGGGCCGGCGATTCGACGGTAACGCTACTTGAGCCGGCCGATCTTCTTCTGGAACTCCGCGATTTCCTTCTTCTGGTCGGCCTTGATCTTCTCGGCCATCTGCTTGATCGCCGCGTTTTTTCCCTTCGGGAGGTACTCGTCCACCATCTTGACCGCCGCTTGATGGTGCGTGATGGTATTCTCGTAGAAGGCGCGCTCGTATTCAGTGCCCTTCATGCCCTTCATTTTGTCCGCCATCGCTTGATTGTCCGGCATGACCTTCGGGGCGTACGCGTCCTTGAAATCCTTCTCGAGCATCGTCATCATCCGGTCGAGTTCCTTGTCCTGGGCCGCGTCAATCTTGTTTGCATCCGTAGCGGCGCTGCCGACGTCCTTCCGCTCCTTGGTCATGTGCGCCATGGCGATCATGCCCTTGTGATGATCGCTCATCATCCGGAGGAAGTCGTGGTCAGCGTCGCCCGTCATCGCCATGCCGGGCATGCTGCCGGGGCCCTGCATTCCTTTCATGCTCGCGTCGACGTTCACGCCGGCCATGGGCTGGTTGGCCGAGGTCGCGCCGGCACCGGGGGCCATTCCGCCAGCGGCCGAGTCGCTCGGAGTGGCGGTTCCGTCCTTGGCCTTGCCGGAACACGCGGCCACGGACGCAACGACCAAAGCGAGGGAACAGAAGCGACCTAAAGAATGAAGTGTTGGGATCATGTTGGTACCGGCGAAGGAGTGGCTACGAGCAGTACAGGGCTGCCCGGCGCGAAAAGGTATTTACGCAGCATAAAATATGCCAACGGTACAGCGTCGGGAAGCTACGTCCAAGAGTGACGATGTGCCTTTGCATATCAGGTTGTGTTGTAATCCTAACTTGGCAGCGAAATCGTCCGAGAGCTTGCCGGTGTGCTTTAGGCTAGATAAAATATTATGAGTTGGCAGATGCCGTCACGCGAGCGTAGATCCAGGGTACGTCTGAAGAGTCCCCTCGCCATCATAACTGATCCTCCTGCTCCCTGTGCTTCAACGGCATCGAGCCAACCAACCACTTCTACAGCCCCCCAATGTATCGCAACCTCGTTGCTTTCATGGTCATCTCGACTGCCATGCCCGCGTCATCTGTACGTGACATGGAGCCTGCGACGACCGCGCCAGACATCACGCCCGCCGCGCAAGCGGCGCAGTCAGGTCTGCAATCAGTCACGCGACCGCGCACTGAGGCGCGGGACGCAGACCAGGCGTACCTCCGCGCGCTCGCCGATCACTTCGACGCCGAGCGCCTGGTCGTTCATGCGATGATGTCTACTCCCGCCAGTCACGCCTCTCACGGTACCGCGATGGATCCGGGAAACTGGGATACCATGTTCGATGGTCAGCAGAACGAGGCGCGCACACTCCTGAAACATGACTATCGCGAGGAGTTGGGCCCCGTGCCGACCAGGCCGTCCGCGCCCCTGACGCCGGCCCGCGCTGATGCCGAGGCAAACGAGCAAGCGTCAATGCAGTCGCTCATCGCAGTGATGCGGCAAGGCGTTGTTCTGTGTGACCGTTTTATGCCGCGGCTCCGCCGCGCGTCCTCCCGAGACCTTGCGCGGCGGGTGC
>JAYVNZ010000511.1:0-4635 GCA_043758185.1 Gemmatimonadaceae bacterium
CCTCGCGGTCGGCGCCTTGCGGCTCGCTTCGGTCCCTGCGACCAGGTTCCGGGAGGACTCACACCTCCTGACTACCGCCCATGTCGGGCGTACAACGAAAGAAGCCGGCGCCAAAGCGCCGGCTTCTCCGTTGTGCGATGTCCGACGCCTTACTTCTTCTTCTTGGCAGCCTTCTTCGCACCCTTCTTTGCGGCCTTCTTGGCGCCGCCCTTCTTCGCAGCCTTCTTGGCGCCAGTCTTCTTGGCAGCCTTCTTCGCGCCCTTCTTAGCAGTCTTCTTTGCGGCCATGGTAATCTCCAGTGAAGGAGTGAATCGCCCGATCGAACCCCCGGTGGTTCGTACGGACCAGTGGCTGGACGCCGAAGCGCCGTCCCCACCGCGGCACGACCTCATGGCGAGGTCATGACGTCATGCGGCGCCGGACTACATGGCGCCGCCCAAGCTGGTGTCTGTGAAATACATGCTGTAGGCAGATGGCAAGTTCTCTACCGTCACGACGCCGAGCACGCGAATGAGCCGGCCTGGCTCATGGCGGACAACGGAGCGTCGTGCGGGATGGATGGATGCGGAGGAGCACTGCGCAGCGCCGACGATGGCAGACGACGGACGCGCGACTGGGTGGGAATGCCGCGTGCTGCCGACGGAAAATGGCGCGGCGGGAACCAATGCGATGCGGGTGGCGGAGGATGCCGCGGCGCGATCCGAGATCGCCGCGACGGCTGCAGATGATGTGGTGACGAGCGATCTGCGACGTGACCCCACGCAATTCCCTGAGTACTTGTGCACTGCGATGCGGCGATCGGACGATTGACGCATCAGTGATAATCAACGTGCGCGAATATAGGAACTCGTGAAATTCCACGCAATAGTGAATCGCGCGTCTCATTGAGAACGGACATCGTGACTGAAATCTCCCGTCGACGTTCCCGCTGCGCTGTGATGGCGCTCACCATTGCACCGCATCGCGCTGCTCACGCACTACCATCGCTTCGGGTGACCTGCGAGCTTTCCCTCTCGCGCATGACGCGCGACGCAACCGATCACTTCGAGAGTCGAGCGAGGCGTACGTGAGAGCGCTGGTGAAGGAAACCGCGGGGCCGGGGTTCACGCTGCGCGACGTATCGCGTCCCGTGATTCGAGATGACGAGGTACTGATCAAGGTCCGCCGTGCCGGTGTATGCGGCACCGACGTGCACATCTACGATTGGGACGCCTGGGCGCAGGGACGGTGTCGCCCGCCATTCACGGTGGGACACGAATTCGCCGGTGACGTGCTGCAGGTGGGAAGCCTGGTGGCCGATGTCCGCGAGGGGGACCGCGTCACCGCGGAGGGCCACATCGTCTGCGGCCGGTGCCACCTCTGCCGCACCGGCAACGCGCACGTGTGCCCCAACACGCGGATCATCGGAGTGGACCGTGACGGATGCTTCGCGGACTACATCGCAATGCCCGCATCGAACGTGTGGCACCTCGACGACGCAGTGTCGTACGAGATCGGCGGCATCCACGACCCGATGGGCAATGCATTCCACACGGCGCTTGTGGGCACGGAAATGTCCGGAAAGACGGTGCTGGTCACGGGATGCGGGCCCATCGGCATCTTTGCCGTGGGCATCTGCAAGGCGGCCGGTGCCTCCCGCATCATTGCCAGCGACGTGAACGAGACGCGGCTCGCCCTCGCGCGCACCATGGGCGCACACGATGCCGTGCATCCGCGCGACGCCGAGTCGTCGGTGCAGGCCGCCACGAATGGACTGGGCGTCGACGTGGTGCTGGAGATGTCCGGTGTTCCCTCCGCCATTCACCAGGCGTTCGCACTCGTGCGGGTCGGCGGCCGAGTTCAGATGCTCGGCATTCCTGCACGCCCCATGGAAGTGGACTTCGCCACCGAGATCATCTTCAAGGGCATCACGGTCTACGGCGTGGTGGGGCGCCGGATGTACGACACCTGGATCCAGATGACGCAGTTCCTCCGCTCAGGGCAGTTCGATCCCTCACCGGTGATCACGCACCGGTTTGCCCTCGAACAGTTCGACGATGCCATCGCCGCCATCAAGAGCGGCTCGGCCGGCAAGGTCGTGTTCGAGATTTCGTGAGGCCATTCGCCTGAGTCCGACTTCAACAGGGGTTCGCATGTCGACCAATGCCGGGTTTCAGTCCAGCCTCGAGGCGCGACTCCAGCAGTTGCGCGACGAGCGTGTGTACAAGCAGCTCAACTATCTCGACTCGCCGCAGGCCGCCCGCGTGCAGATGGAAGGCCAGGGCGAGGTCCTCATCCTGTCATCCAACAACTACCTCGGCCTCGCGGCGGAACCATGCGTCGTGGCCGCGGGCATCGACGGGTTGCAACGCTTCGGCGCGGGGACGGGCAGCGTGCGCTTCATCTGCGGCACCTTCACCGTGCACCGTGCGCTGGAAGTGGCGCTCGCGCGTTTCGTCGGGACAGAGGCGTCCATGTCCTACGTGTCTGCATGGAATGCCAACGAGGGACTGACGGCCACGGTCGTGGAGGATGGCGACTTCGTGTGCTCGGATGCGCTCAACCACGCATCCATCATCGACTCGATCCGCCTGGCCAAGTCGATCACCAAGTGCCAGACGGCTGTCTACAGGCATGCGGACCTGGATGACCTGCGTGCCAAGCTCGTGGCCGCGAAGGACGCACGGCGCCGCCTGGTCTGGAGCGACGGCATCTTCTCCATGGAAGGGTCCATCGCGCCGTTGCCGGACCTCGTCCAGATCTGCCGCGACCACGATGCGATCCTCGTGATCGACGACTCGCATGCAACGGGCGTGCTGGGCGCAACGGGTCGCGGTACGGCGGAACACTTCGGTATGGTCGGTGAGGTGGACATCATCACCTCCACGCTCGGAAAGGCGCTCGGTGGTGCTGCGGGCGGGTTCGTGGCCGGTTCCGCCGCGCTCTGCGATTACCTGACCCAGCGCTCGCGACCGCAATTGTTCTCCAATGCCCTTCCCCCCACGGTTGCGGCCAGCTCGCTGGCCGCGGTGGAGTTCATCGAGCAGCACCCGGAGCGCGTGCAGGCCCTGCGCGACAATGCACGCTACTTCCGGGAGCAGATCATCGAGGCGGGTTTCACTCCGCTACCTGGGGAAACGCCCATCGTTCCGATCATAGTAGGCGAGACCTCGACCGCCATACAGATGAGCGAGTTGCTGCTGGCGGAGGGCGTGTTCGTGACCGGGTTCGGGTTTCCCGTGGTACCACACGGTCAGGCGCGCATTCGCTGCCAGGTGTCGGCAGCACATACGCGGGACGACCTGGACGAGGCCATTCGGGCCATCACGAAAGTGGGGCGGTCACTCGGGATCATCTGAGCGTGTGACCTCCGTACGCGGCGTATTCAGTGCCGTGACGTTGATGACCAGGCGCTTCCAGCTTTCGGTACCGGGCGCGCCGATGCCGAGCACGCGCGCCGAAAAGCGCGCGCCGGCCAGCATGCGGGGCACCATCCAGCGGTTGAGGTCAGGCGCGAGGTGGCCCACGACGTCGCCGCCAGGCGCGTGAACCCACACGCTCGGCTGCTCGACTCCGTCGGGATCCGGGACGAGGATGAGGTCATCACCCACGTGCAACCGGGCAAGTGCGGCGGACCGTTCGGCGAACACGGTTCCGTAGACGGCGGTCTCGAACTCCGGGGCTTCGGCTTGGCGGGCGGACATGTCTTCATGGTACACACCAGGTGGTGACCGGTCCATCCTCGTCGTGTTCGTGACGGATCGGGCGTCGTCTTCGTCCCAGCATTGAGCCTGCCACCGCTGTCGGTTGTGCGGCTATGCTCTCTTTATCTCGAGGTTCCAGCTATGCGATTCCTCCGTGTGTTGGCCGTTGCCACCGGCTTCGCCTCCGTGCTCGCCCAGCCGAGTTCGGCCCAGGACGCGCGGCAGTTCAAGGATGCCTGGTTCTGGGGCATCAAGGGTGGCGGACTGCTCTACTCCTCCGCGTCCACGTCGTCGAGTGCGGCGCCGCTGGTGGGGGCGGAATGGCTCATCACCAGGACGAATGGTGGGCTCTACCTCAGTTTCGACCAGGCGTTCATGTCCACGACTGGCGGCTTCACGGATCGGGATACGTCCGGCATCTTCACGCGGGATGTGTCACTGAAGAACCTGCGACGGTTCACCATGGCGGGCATGATCTTCCCGGCGCAGACGCGCAACCTGCATCCGTATGCGGGCGCGGGCCTCGCCTTCAACCAGATCGCGGGCACGGCGCTCGTGAGTGGCACGAGCACCACCGCTCGATACCTGATTGCACAGGACAGCATCCAGCAGAAGAAGGCGGCGTTCTCGCCGATCTTTCTTGCGGGCCTCCAGGCGCGATTCAAGCCCGTGTCGCTGTTCGCGCAGGCAACGGCGTCACCAGTGCAGACGAACTTCTTCCTGGCCAACAACAACAGCTCGAGGTCGTTCAACTACTCGCTGGAGTTTGGCGCCCGCTACAACGTGGGCAGCTCGATCGACCGCGCCAGGTAAGTCATCCGTTGGGAGCGAGACAAAGGCCGTCCGGTTGCCGGGCGGCCCTTCGTCGATGCGTGCATGAAGCTGCGGATCACGGGCCGTACGGCATCCGCGGGAAACGGGACGGTGTGGCTGACACGTACAGGTCGTCGCG
>JAYVNZ010000512.1:0-13730 GCA_043758185.1 Gemmatimonadaceae bacterium
TCCGCGCGCGCCGTGTCCGCGTCGCTCAGCGTGGTGCACATCGGCGACTCGTACCTCGACGATGCGAACACGCTCACGCTCGCGGGACACACGCAGCTCGACGGGCACGCGACCTATCCGCTCGGTCGCGCGCGGCTGTCCTTGGACGTACGCAACCTGCTCGGCGCACAGTTCAACTCCACGGGCTACCCTGACCCAGCGGGCAGCAAGCTGGTCTACTACTATCCCGCGGCCGGACGGGTGCTGTCCGTTGGACTCGAGTCAGGCTGGTAGCTGACTGGCGGCATGCCGGCGCGCGCGCCGGCATGCTGCTCTCTCACTTCACGAACGCCGGCACCTGCGTGATTTCGGGCGCGGTCCACGGCGTCTTGCGCGACGAGGTTGCGGTGCGGATGGCCGCGACCGTCTCGGCGGTGATCGGCGCGGCCTTGTTGCCCCATGCCCCGCGGACGTACGTCGCGATCGCGGCAATCTCGGCGTCCTTGAGCACGCCGCCCCACGCCGGCATTGCGCCGTCGAAACTCTGGCCGGCCACGTCCACCGGCCCCGACAGGCCCTGGAGAACGATGCGCACCATGCGCGCATCACTGCCCGTTACCCACTCGCTGCCAACGAGCGGGGGATACGTCTCACCGAGACCCTCGCCGGTGACCTGGTGACAGGCCGCGCATGTCATGGAAAACATCTTGCTGCCGTCCACAGGCGGCGTGAGCGGCGGCGTCTTGGCGGCGGCGCGCTTTGCCGCCGGCTTGGCGGAGGCCTTCTGCGCATCCGCCGTGGAGTGTGCGGCTGACGCGGCGAGCATGAGCCCCGCGACGAGGGCGGGAGCGAACGGTCTGCGGTGCGACATGGATCGCGGAGTGGTGAAGTGTCGTCTTGAGCGAAGCGAAGGAGCTGCTTGGTGTGTTGCTTGTCGTCCTGAGCGCAGCGAAGGACCTGCTCTATGTGTTTTTTGTCGTCCTGAGCGCAGCGAAGGACCTGCTTTGTGTTCTGGTACCCGCGAGTCAGCGACAAGCTCCCGGGTCCGACTTCACGAAATACGGCTTGTAGCTGGGCGACGCAGGATTCATGCAGCCCTTGAGGTTCAGCACCTCGACCTTCCGGAAGTCGATTTCCGCTGTTTCCGCCTGGAGGGAAATGCTTCCCTCCGTGATCGGCTTGCCTGGCACCAGCACGCCAGGCTTGGTGTTGTTGGCGGACCCGCCCCCCATTTCCGGCTTACGGTAGGTGAGCACGGTGTCCCCATTGGCAATGTGCTTGATGATGGAATCGCCAAGCACCAGGACCTCGACACGCACCCATTGATCGCCGTCGTATGTCTTCGACGTGGAGTTGGTGCAGTGCCGCGTGATGAGCGTGTCGCCAAAGTGCACGTTGGTGCCGGGCGTGCACAGGTTGGCCGTGGGACGTGGACCCTTGCCCAACCCTCCCAGCAATTGCACCTCGATGGAAATGGGAAAATCCTGGTTGAGTCCCATGCTCTCTGCGGACTGCCCCATCACCATGATGCCGTTGTTTCGGATGGCCCATGCGAGGGATGCGGGGGCGCCTACGACCTGACTGCCCACAAAACGGTATTCGGCAGCCACCAGGTAGTACGACAATGGCTGCTTGTAGAAGATGTGGCCGAACTCGCCATTCCAGCCGGTGTACTTGTCGTACCGCACCTTCAACAACCCGTCTTCCACGCGGAAGGTATTGTTGAAGTTGTCGTTGAGTTCATGCCTGGTGAATTTCACGTCCCAGCCAGACAGGTCCCGGCCGTTGAACATCTGCACCCAGTCCTGGCGGGGTGCACTGCTGACGCTCGCCCGTGGTCCGCTGGCGACAGTGGACGCAGCCATTGCCGAGCCGCCGCCCGCACTCGCGCACGCCGAGGCGAGCGCCAGCGGCAACATCCACGCGATGCGCCGTCCACCATGAAGGGCACTCACGCGAGGATCCTCTGCAGGTAGGAATAGCTGGCCTGAACGCTCGCCAGCGCTCCGCCCGGATAGGACGACGCGGTGTCGTGCTCCACGAAGAAGTGCTTCATGCCGGCCTGGCTGGCGTGCGCGAAGTAGCTCTTGAAGTCGAGCGTGCCGCCGCCCGCGGGCGCCATGCCCTTGGTGCCCTGCGTGAGCAGGAGATCCTTCACGTGCCACATCGCAAAGCGGCCCGGATACTTCGCGAACAGGGCGAGCGGATCCTGGCCGGCGAACGCAGTCCAGTACAGGTCCATCTCGAAGTCCACCAGTGCCGGATCCGTCTCGCGCATCAGGACGTCGTAGCCGGTGGGTCCGCCCTCCACCGCGTTGAACTCTGCGTTGTGATTGTGGTACGCCAGGCGAATGCCCGCATCGCGGCAGAGCGCACCCCAGGTGTTGAATTCTGCCGCACCCTTCTTCCACGCATCGATGCCACCATCGCGTGGAAACGGATAGGACGGGATGGTGATGTAGTCCTGGCCAATGATCTTCGCGGCACGAATCTGCGCGGCGGCATCCTGCCGCATCAGCTGCGCGCCGATGTGCGAGCTCGTGGACACCAGCTTGAGCCGGTCGAGGACCGCGCGGACCTGCTCGGGTGTGTGGTTGTAGTAGCCCGCAAACTCGATGTTCGTGTACCCGATCTGCGCAATGCGCTCCAGCGTTCCCTCGAAATCCTTCCCGAGCAGGTCGCGCACCGTGTAGACCTGCAGCCCGATCATGTGCGTGCTCGCGGCACCTGCACCGCGCGCCATCATCCCGCCACAGCTGGACAACAGGCTCGCGCCCATACCGGCGGCAGCCATTTCGAACAGGAACGTCCGGCGGTTCAGTTCTCGGGGGGTGTCCTTGGTGCCCACGGTGCCTCCTTGGGGAACGGCGTTGATGTCGGCTTCGTGCTGCATGGTTCTCGCCCCGAGCGATTGAAGACAGCCAGGGGCTGGTCGTCTCGGAGATCAGTGATTGAACTGGGATTCAGGTTTCGGCTGCTCAGGTCTCGGCTTCAGCATACAGGTATGCCAGGGGGTGTGGAGCGCTCTACTTCTTCGACTGATTGTAGGCGGCAATCCTGTCGGTGTACTGCCCCTCCAGCCGCATGAGCACGATTGCCTGGACGAGGCTTGGTGCCGAGGCAGGATCTGCCCACGCTGCCTCGAGTGCCGACGTGACCTTCTCGCGAATGGCTGGCGGCGTGCGCGGCGCGCGAATGCTCTGCACAAGCACGGCGAACGCCAGCACGCGCTGCGACGGTTGCGCCGTCTTGCTCGTGGTGATGAAATAGTCGAGCTCACCCATGCGGCGCCGGTCACCCACGTAGCGGCGCCATGCCGTCTCCACGGGATCCGCGCTTGTCATGCCGTTCGCCGCAGCACGACCGGTCGCGGTGGCGCCCGCCGGTGCGGTGGGAGCAGCAGATGCCGCCGCCGCTGCCGTCGCGGCTGCGGGGAGGCCGGGAACCGGATTCAGGCGTGAGAACACTTCGGACGCCATGTCCAGCGCAGATTGCCCAGGGGCCTGCGCAATGGATGTCAGCAGCGATGCGCGAATGGCAGGATCGAGCTGGATGTCGAGCACCGCGTTCCGCGCGAGCGGAATGGCGCCGGCACCGAGCGTGCTCTCGCCCGCCAGCATCTGCGCCACGGCGCCGTGCATCGCACCTCCCCTGGCATCGAGCCGTGCGGCGATCGCGAGCGCTTGCGCGTCGAGCTGCGAATGCCCCACCACGGACTCGATGAGCGCTGCCCGCAAAGGATCACGCGACGCCGTCACGGCCGCGAGCAACGGCTGAACGCCGCGTGGAAGTACGGAGTTGAGCGTGAGGTCACCCACCAGGCTGTTGAACTCCGCGTCGCTCGCCGCCAGCAGGCTTGACGTCAGGGCGGCACGAATGCGCGGGCTCTCCTCCCACGGCGCGGGATCGAAGAATGGGCCCAGGTGCGCCGGGCGCGTGGTCCACCAGTCACCGCGCCAGAACCCCTCGCGGTTGTGGAGGCGGCCAAGCGTGTGCAGCAGCGCAGCACGCATCCCCGCATCGTTCGTCCTGCCGAGCCGGGTGATGAGTGCCGTGACGGTGGCGGGTTGATGCATCATGGCCAGCGCGCGCAGCGAGCCGTCGCGAACGGACGGCGCGCCGTCGATCCCCTTCACTGCCGCGTCCACCGCATCCAGACTCACCAGCGCGTTCACGGCCAGGTGCGCCAGCCCCTGGTCGCTGCTGCCCGCCAGTTGTACGAGCGCATCACCGGCCTCGCGCGCGCCCAGCCGCACGAGACCGCGAATGCCTTCCACCTGCACCTGCGCGTCCGGATCCGACAGCGCCTTGAGAAACAGGGCTGGCGTCACTCCCTGCAGCTGGTCGGTGCGGTCTGCCAGGACGCGGAGCGCTGTCTCGCGCACGCGAGGATCCGTTGCACCCGCAGCCTGCGCCAGTGCGTCGTTCGCCTTCACGCCCACGAGTTGCTTCAACGTGAACATCGCGGTCGCCCGCACATCCGCGCTCCCGCTCGCGTCCGCGATCAGCTGTCGCAAGGCACGAACGGTTGCCTCCGACGCGGGGCGACGCACGAGCTCCTCCTCCGCATGCAGCCGGTGCAGCGCATTACCGGATGCCAGCGTCGCAAGCAGTGCCGCATCCGTTGCCTTGAAGACGGACGCCTCGCGTGCGGGCGCGCCCGCGCTGTTGCGCACCTGCACCACGTACCCAACGGTGTCGCTGTTGTACGTGAATTGTCCGCCGGCAAGACTCGACACGTAGAGGTTGGAGCTCCCGTCCAGCGCGATGTCGGAAGGTCGCAGCACGCTGATGAACTCATCCTGCTGGATGGCGTACGTTGCGCCCCTGGGCGCCAGCGTGTGCCGGTAGACCTTCTGCATGGTCCAGTCGCCAGTGTACAGCGTGTTGTTGAAACCCGCCGGCCACGTGGGGTCCTGCAGCCACACGCTGCCAACGCCCGCTCCGGGGCCGTAGTCGGCGAGCGACGGGAAATGCTCCGTCTTGAAATTCTGGTAGAGCATCGGGTAGCCCATGTTGGCACCCGGTGCCAGGTAATGCAGGCGCGTGTCCCATCCGTCGCCGTCATTGGTGTTGTCGCGCGCGAACACGTGCGCGAACGGATCGATGGCGACATCGTAGATGTTGCGCGTGCCCACCGAGACGATCTCCAGGTTGGTGCCGTCCGGGCGCACACGCACCACCGCCCCGCCGCGATGCTGGATCTGCCGCCCATCGGTGCCAACCGCCTTGATGAAGCCGTAGTCGCCCACGGCGACGTACAGCCATCCGTCCGGGCCGATCTGCACGTTGTTCGTGGTATGATCCGCGCCGCGGAAATCGAGGTCGAAGCCGAGTCCCGTCACGATGTCGGTGGATTCGTCCGCCACGCCGTCGCCGTCCGTATCGCGATAGGCCGTGAGCGTGGGCGGGTGCATCACATAGACGGTCTTTCCGTCGGACACCACGCCGCGCGGGCTGTCCATTTCCGCAAAGGTCGTGTACGTGTCCGCATGTCCATCACCATCCGTGTCCACCAGCCGCATCACGCGCCCCACGCCCTTCAGCGTGGAGAGCGAGAGGTTGGGGTCCACGCACACGAACACCGCGCCGTCCGGCGACTCGTTCACGCAGGTGGGATACATGGCCACGGGCGGTCCGGCGAACAGCGACACCGTGAAGCCGCTGGGCGCCTTGAAGTCGGCCTGGAGTCGCTGCTCCACCGCAGGCTCACGCGGCACCACGCCGCGCTTTGCAACCTGTCGTGGGCGGGGCGGCGTGGGTGCCGGACCCTGTGCCGCAACCCGCACGGGTGCTCCGAGGGTGAACGCCAGCGCAGCGGCCGGCAGGACACGCGCGGCCAGCACGCGCAACGATCGCAGCTCGACGGATCTCATGGCAGGACGGATGAAGGGCGACGGCCGACGCAATTTTGTTATTTCGACCAACAAACAGCTCACCGGGGAAGCTACTCGCGCGTATTATAGCGCGGTAACCTCCCGGACGACCGCATGGTTCGTTCTCTACGGCGCCCGGTTTCGGACTGTTGGCAGCACCCCTGCATGAACAGAACGCGGTCGCTGAACATATGTGCAACTACCCATCACGACGCATGAGCACTCGACACATGCCTACCCGCACACGCGCGCTGCGCACTGCGCATCGCGCCGCGTGGAGCGCTGCGCTCATGGCACTCGCATCGGCACTCCCGGCAGCGGCCCAGCATGCCAGCACAGGCCCGCTCGCATGGCCCGCGGCCACGCGCGACACACGCCCATGGACACGATGGTGGTGGCTCGGCAGCGCCGTAGACTCCGCAAGCCTCACCACGCAGATCGCCCAACTTGGCACTGCCGGATTCGGCGGCGTCGAAGTCACCGTCATCTACGGCGCCAAGGGAGCGGACTCCGCCTACATCCCCTACCTCACGCCCAGGTGGGTGGGCATGATCGGCCACGTCGCCACGGAGACACGCCGCCTGGGCATGGGGCTCGACCTGCCGCAGGGGTCAGGATGGCGCATGGGTGGGCCATCCGTTCTCCCCTCTGACGCCAATGCGTCGCTCGTCGTGCGCGCCGACACCATCACCGGCGGCGCAACATGGCAGCCCGTTACCGCGGGGCACCGCCTTGAAGCCGCTACTGCAGTCTCCAGCGATGGCCGCCGCGTCGCCATTCCCGTCGACCCGGCAAGGAGCGAGGTGCGCTGGCGCGCGCCCGACGGACACTGGACCATCTACACAGCGGAGACACGCTTCTCGGGCGACAACGTGAAGCGGCCCGCGCCCGGCGGTGAAGGCGCCGCGCTCGATCCCTACTCCGCGGGCGCCACGTCGCACTACCTCGACATGTTCGCGGCGCGAATGGCACCCCTCCCCCACAGTGCCATTCGCTCATACTTCCATGACTCGTTCGAGTATACGGGAGATGCCTCACCCGGCGTGTTCGCGGAATTCGCCCGGCGGCGTGGCTACGACCTGGCCACCGAACTCCCCGCCCTCATGGACCGCGGCGACGCAGACCACATCGCGCGCGTGAAGTCCGATTACCGGCAGACGATCGCCGATATGCTTCGCGAGAATTTCGTGGAGCAGCTCACCCGCTGGTCGCATGCGCGGGGTGCACAGATGCGCGAACAGGCACATGGCTCGCCGGGCAACCTGCTCGACCTGTACGCCGCGGCCGACATTCCGGAAACCGAGATCTTCGGCGTGCTGCGCGGTCCTGACGCAGACCCACTCATCAACATGTTTGCATCATCCGCTGCGCACGTGGGCGGCCACACGCTCGCGTCCGCAGAGTCATTCACCTGGCTGGGCGAGCACTTCACCGCCACGCTGGACCAGGTCAAGCAGGCCGCGGACCGCATGTTCCTGGCCGGCATCAACCACCTCATCTACCACGGCACGGCGTACTCCCCTTCGACGGTGGCGTGGCCCGGGTGGCAGTTCTACGCCTCCGCGGAGTTCAATCAGCGCAATGCCTTCTGGCGGGACCTGCCCGCGTTCAACGCGTATGTCACGCGCGTGCAGTCGTTCATGCAGGCCGGGCGGCCCGACAATGACATGCTGCTCTACTGGCCCATCTGGGACAACTGGCATGACTCGGCAGGCAAGCGCATGGACTTTCGCGTGCATGACCCGAAGTGGTTTCACGACAAGCCGTTCGGCCAGCTGGCGCGCACGCTTCACGAGGGCGGCTTCGGCGTGGACTACGTGTCGGATCGCCAGCTCGAACGGGATGTCGCCGCTACGAAAGGGCGCCTCGCTGCGCACGACGCGCGATACGCCGCGCTCATTGTCCCACCCACGACACACATGCCGCCAGCGCTGTTCGAGCGACTGCTCGCGCTCGCGCGCGGTGGCGCGACAGTCGTGCTGGTGGGCGCGCTACCCTCGGACGTACCAGGACTCGCGCGACTCGAGGAGCGGCGCGCGCGTCTCGCCGCTGCCGTGAACAGCATTCACTGGATCACCGCAAACGCCGGCGTTCGTTCGGCGACCGTGGGCAAGGGGCGGCTCCTCTCCGGCAATGATATCGACTCGCTTCTCGCCGCGGCCCAAGTGCTGCGTGACCCGATGGCGGGACAGCGAGATTTGCAGCTCATTCGTCGCCGCAGCGACGATGGGCATCAGTACTTCGTCATCGCGTCGCAGCGGGTGAACCGGTGGATTCCCCTGGCGGGGCGTCCGGCATCAGTTGCATTCATGGATCCCATGTCCGGACGAAGCGGTCTCGCTCGCACACGGATGCGCGGCGGCCAGCGCGAGGTGTTCGTCCAGCTGGATTCCGGACAATCCATGATCGTGCGTGCAATGACCCGCACGGTGCGCGGCGCGGGGTGGATGTACGCCGAGCCGTCTGGTGCCCCAACACCCATCACGGGGCGGTGGTCGGTGGCGTTCCTTGACGGAGGGCCGGTGCTTCCACAGCCCTTCACCACGGACTCACTGTCTCCATGGACCGGCCGCGGTGACGCGGACGCGGACCGCTTCGCCGGTACGGTGCGCTACACCATCACCTTCGACGCACCGGACACCGCGCCTCGGCACCAGCTCACGCTGGGCCGCGTCGCCGAGAGCGCGCGCGTCACGCTCAATGGCCGGCCACTCGGCGTCCTGTTCGCTGGTCCGTACCGCGTGGAAACTGGACCACTGCGTTCGCGTGACAACGTGCTCGAGGTTCAGGTGACGAACGTATCCGCGAACCGCGTGCGCGACCTCGACCAGCGCGGGGTGCAATGGAAGACATTCCGCGACATCAACTTCGTCGGGATCGACTACAAGCCCTTTGACGCCGCGGGATGGCCAGTGCGCGTGTCGGGACTGCTGGGGCCCGTCACGCTCCAGGCCGTGACGGGCGACGTTCGCGCACGCCGCCAATGAACAGGCTCAAGGGAGTACGCGGATCTTGATGCTCCGGAAATAGGCCTCTTCCGTATGGTCCTGCAGCACGATCGGCGTCACGCGCCGAGTGGCGAACCCGTCAATCACCTTGTACTTGCTCGCGGCGAGGGCCGCGGTCATCGCGGGGGATCCGAGCTCGTACTCCACCACCTTCAGTCCGTTGAGCCAGTGCTCGCCGTGGTTGCCGTTGAAGATGAGGACGGAGTGGTTCCACTCGCCCACCGGGTTCAGGTGCTTGTTCTCGTTGGGCATGATGAGGTCGTAGAGCGCACCCGACCGGTGTGTCGGCAGCTTGCCGTCGGAATGCCTGTCGTCGTCGATCATCTGGTACTCGAAGCCGAGTGCGGCGCGCCCCTGCGCTGTGGAGGGCGAAAGTGTTGCGGCAGTTTTTCCACCGGCCAGGGACAGCGCCTCCGACACGTTGTACTTCAGGCCGGTGTTGCCGGCGGGGGACATCTTCCAGTCCCACGACAGCTCGAAATTGCGGAACGTTTCCGTAGTGATCAGGTCGCCGCCCGGGTAGCGCTGCCCATTCGGCTGCAGGCCCACGTCCTTCGACGCGATCACCTTGATCGCGCCATCCTGGACCGTCCAATGCCCTGCCGGCGGCGCGGTGAGTCCGAGCCCGCGCCAACCGGACAGCGTCCGTCCGTCGAAGAGCAGGCGCCAACCATTGGCGCGCTCGTCGGCCGTCAGTTCATTGGGTGCCGCCGCCGTGCTCATCGACGACATGGACGCACCGGGGGCTGCCGAGGCGTGGCATCCCGACAGCAAGGCGGCAAGGGCGAGCATGCCGAGCGGGGCGTGCTTCGCGGCGCGGGCAGTGCGGCTGTTGCGGAACATGGGCATCATCATCTGACTTCTCCCGGTTGAGTATTCCAGCGTGTATCCGCGGCCGAAAGGTGGTATATCTCTCGCGCGCACTTCCCAATCTCCCCCTTCCATTTCCCCAATGCATCGTCGCGATCTCATCAAGGCCGGCCTCGTTACCGGCGCCGCCGCCACGACAGGTTTTCGCTCACCCGCACCTATGGACACCCGCCGCCACTACGAACTGCGAAATTACGAACTGCGGAGCGACGTGAGCTCTGCGGCGCTGCGCACGTTCTACAAGGACGCGCTGTTGCCGGCCTATGCACGCGCTGGAGCGGGTACGATCGGGCTCTTCTCCCCGGAGACAGGCTTCCCGTCGCAGTCGTTGCTCGCGCTCATCGAGTATCCATCCATGGCCGCGGTGTCCACCGTCGCGGATGCGCTCGCGGCTGACACGACATTCATGGCCGCGCAACGCACCTTCGAGACAGGTGCGGACCTTCCCTACCTTCGATACGACTCGGCGCTGATGCGCGCGTTCAGCGCGCACACGAGCATCGAGGTGCCACCCGGACCAGCCACGCGCCCAGCCAGGGTGTTCGAGCTCCGCACGTACGAGGCGCGAAGCGCCACTGCTCTCGAGCGCAAGATGGCCATGTTCAACGAGCAGGAAATGACGCTCTTCCGCTCGCTCGGCATGACCCCCGTGTTCTTCGGCGAGAACCTGTTCGGCACTCGCCTGCCGAGCCTCACCTACATGCTCACCTTCGAGGACATGACGGCGCGCTACAAGGCCTGGAGCGCGTTCAGCGCGAGTCCGGACTGGAAGCGCATCAACTCCGATCCCAGGTACGCGATCAACGGCAGCGTGACGGTCACGAATGTCGCCTACCTGCGCCCGCTGCCGTTCTCGCCTGTCCGCTGATGTCGTCCTGAGCGTAGCGAAGGACCTGCTCTTCGCATCAGGAAAGCAGGTCCTTCGCTTCGCTCAGGACGACAAATTCAGTGCGAGAAGCCCGTGTAGAAATCTTCCAGCTCCGAGGCCGTCGCCTTCTTGTCCAGGATGACCACCTGGTGGCGGAACGTGACGGACTTCCCTGACTGTAGCGTGTAGTTCAGCGTTTCCGCCCCGTTGCTCATTGCCTTCTGGCCGAGCGGGTTTGCCGCGAAGAGACCGTACCCGCGCGCGTGCCAATAGGTAGGAAAGCCGACATTCTTCGGGTGGTCGAGGATGGCGAGCGTCACCGGTGCACCATTCACGTCACCAGTGAGCATGGCCCACTTGCCGCGCGTTCCCCAGACCGCGTCGCCCTCCTTGCCTTCGGACGACGTATACCACCCGTGGATGCCCGCGGTATCGAGCTTCGCCACGCTGGTCACCTTGCCGCTGGCATCAGTGTACTTCTCCGGCGTCATGGAAGGCTGCTCGAGCTGCCGCGCGACGCGCATGCCGATCACGCCTTCCTTGTTGTCATTGAAATGCACAGCCACATCGAGTGCGGTGAGCGTCGTGATGCGGTCGATGGTGCGAACGCCGTTCTTGGCGCGGAAGACGTAGTGAGTGTCTTCCTTCAACAGCGGCTTGTTCGCGTTGTTGACCCATTCCTCCGTGACGTCGAGCGTCCCCTCACCCACGCCGCCGTGTGACTCCTTGATTGCGCGATGAACGATGGTCCCATACTTCGGCGCCGCATCCGCCTTGATTGAATCGGAGTTGTTCCAGAAGTCGAGGCCGTTCACGTCGCCATAGTTGAACCAGAGGCCAGCGTGGTGCGGATGATCAACGCGCTCACCGGGGCGCGGCGCGAGCGGAAAGCCACGGGTCACCACGGTGCCGTTGCCCGACGTGATGGGATACAGCACCGGCTTTTTCTGATTCCTGGGCCAGACGTAGGAGGTGAACGGCATGCCATCCACCGTGATGTCTACCCGGCGCTCGCGCTCCTTCGGAGTAACCTGCACGAGGTACGGTGCGTCGGGATCCCTCGCAGGTATTGCCTTCGGCCCGGGCTTGGGCGCGGGCTTGGGTGCCCGACTGGACGCCTGCGCGTCTGCGGACGCGGCAGAGAGGGCGCAGAGGACGAGTGGGAGTACCCAGCGACGATGTGTCATGATATGGCGAGTCCTGTGACGCAGTGTGAATGGTGTCGATCAAACATCCCGACTCGTGACATGCAGTGATCGGGCCCGCGCGCTCGATCGCTCTCCACGCGCTTGTGTCCGCTTACGCCATCCCGGCAAGCACGCCACGCATGTAGGCGAATGACACCTGCATGCCCGCCAGGGGATCCTTGGCGTTGATCTCGTACTCCAGGTTCACGTAGCCCTGATAGTTGATCTTCTGGAGCGCCCGGAAGAGCGCCGGGATGGGCAGCTTGCCTTCGCCAACAGCCACCTGGCTGTCCTTCGCCGTGCCATCCGCCAGGTCCTTGATGTGAATGTCGTGGAGGCGCGGTCCGGCGTCGAGCGCGGCCTGCACGATGTCTGCACCGGCGCGCGTGGCGTGGCCGATGTCCATGCACAGACCCATGCGCGGATCCATGCCCTTCACCGCCTTGAGGACATCGAAGGGTGACGGAAAATTCTTGTCCTCGGGCCCGTGATTGTGGATGGCCACCTTGATGTCGTACTGCTTCGCGTACTTCTCGATGCGCGGCAAGACGGAGGTTGGACCCATCATCGTCACGATCGTCGGCATGCCCGCTGTCTTCGCGTACATGAAGTACTTCTCCACGTCGGCATCCGTGTCCTTGTCGAAGGTGATTGTTCCGCCTCCTACAATCTGGAATCCGTCCGCCTCGATGCGCCGCCGCAGCGCCTGGAGCTCCGCGGGTGTCTTGTCGTACGGCACGTGCATGGACTTGAAGTTCACGTACGGCGTGCGCAGCGTCCTGATCATGGCCAGCGCCTTGTCGAGCGGGAATTCACGCAGCGAATAGCTGGCGACGCCGAGCTTGATGGCACCGGGCATCATGGAGTTCGGGGCGACACCGGCCGAGCTGGACATCGCCCCGCCGAGCGGCTGCGCGGACGTGCAGCCTCCGAGTGCCGCGCCGGCGATTCCCGTGGCCGCAACGGTGAGGAATGAGCGTCGTGGCAATGATTTATCAGTCATGGCAAGCTCGTTGAGTGAGGTGGTGGGAGGGGAGTGGCGGACGCGTTGGGGCGCGTGGAGAAGCAAGAACAACAACCAGCAAAAAACAGCAACCACAACAGCAACAGCAACAGCAAAAACATTAACCACGGAGGACGCGGAGGAACGCGGAGGATTGCGACTGCAATGACCACCGTGAAGTCACCATGCTACTTATTGGTGTTCTCCGTGACCTCTGTGGCCTCTGTGGTGCCTTTCTGGGTTGTGCCTCCTGGATTGCGACGCAGGCGATATGCCGCTCTTGCACAATCGCATCGCGAACCACATCGTCCACGTCTGCGGGTTCGGCCTGGGGCCCCAGTCGTATCACTCGGACACGAGGGCATTCGTCCATGAATACGCAACGCACTCGCCGTTCGTTCGGCGCGCACCGCGCGGTGACGCTCCTGCTCGTCGCAGCAGCCGGCTGCCATGCGTATCCTGGCGGTCCGGTGCTTCCCGCGCCGGAGACGAACGCCGTCCATGTAGGCTACGGCAGTCAGGAGAGGCGCGACGTGGCGGGGGCGGTTGCGCAGGCTGACGGGGAGAAGCTCATGGCCGCGTCGCCGCGCACGGTGTCCGACATGCTCGTGGGTCGCTTCGCCGGCGTCGAGGTGACGAAGCTCGCGAACGGAGGCACCTCCATCCGCATTCGCGGTGCGCACTCGTTCAAGGGCAACCAGGAGCCCCTCATCATCCTCGACGGCATGCCGCAACGCAATGCGAGCGCGACGCTGCTGGACCTGGATCCGCACGACATCAGGTCCATCGACGTCCTCAAGGATGCCTCGGCAACCTCGGCGTACGGGTCGCGCGGGTCCAACGGAGTGATCCTGATCTCCACCCGCCGATCGCCGTAATGAGCTACGCGCTGGCGGGTGCCCGCGGTGCTCAGTGCGCCGCACCCGCTCCGCCCTCCAG
>JAYVNZ010000513.1:0-5262 GCA_043758185.1 Gemmatimonadaceae bacterium
AAACGCATCGGCGTGGCCGCGAGCGCATGCAGCCGGACGCCGCGATGCGTCTGGGCGCGATGCAGGAACAACGTCACGCACACATTGGTGATGTGGCCAGCGACAACGACGAACAGGACCGGTATCCACCACCGGTGCGCCCAGGCGCCAAATTCCGGCATTGCAGGCTCCGCTTCTCGTGACTTCGCGAGCGGCGCGGCGAGACAGGGACACCGCTCCGCACCGGCGAGGCTGGCGGCCCGCACGGACGCGGCAGGAAGCCAGACAAGTGAATGTAATGGTCGCCCCCGGTGCTTTCCAAACAGCGCAGGGTGCCGCATCCTCGGCCACCGAGTCCCCTTGCTGGGACCGTGCGTATTCCATACCCTCACCTCAACATGTCACGACGCTCGCTCCCCCCTGAAACGCCCCTCGCGATGGAACCCCCCATCCCATCGCCACACGTCATCCCTGGTCGCGGCGCCACCCGAGCCACCACGGCGGGAACCCGGCGGTTCGCGGAGCGCGCCCCGACGGGCCTGAAAGGTTTCTTTCGCGGCTTCCCCCGAAAGCTGGTTGTCAGCGCACTCGGCAGCGGATCGTACCTGGGGGACTGCACCGACGAGGAGGACGCATGCTACCATGCCAGCGTTCGCGCGGCGATAAGTGGAGGCGTCAACGTCGTCGACACGGCCAGCAACTACCGCTGCCAGCGGTCGGAGCGCGCGGTGGGCCATGCGGTCGTCGAGGCCATCGCGTCAGGGGAAGTTCGCCGAGACGAACTGCTGGTATGCACCAAGGGTGGCTACGTGGCGCTGGACGGAGCGCCTCCTGCATCGCGCGCGGCCTACGAACAGTGGTTGAAGGAAACGCTGTTTACGCCGGGAATCCTGGCGCCCGAGGACCTCGTGCGAGGAGGACATTCGCTGCGGCCGTCCTTCCTCGCGCACCAGCTGGAGCAAAGCCTGACCAACCTGGGTCTCCGCTCCGTGGACATCTACTACCTGCACAACCCGGAAGAACAGCTCCTGGTCCGCGAGCGCAGCGAATTTCTGGAGCATATGAGGGGCGCCTTCTCCCTGCTGGAAGAGCGGGCAGCCGCGGGCCAGATTGCCGGCTACGGCTGTGCGACGTGGACGGGCTTCCGGGTCCCTCCCGAGCACAAGCAGCATCTTTCCCTCGCGGACCTCGTGACACTGGCGCGCGAGGTGGGCGGCACGACGCACCACTTCAGGGCGGTGCAACTCCCCGTGAGCCTCGCGATGCCGGAGGCCGCCCGTCTTGCCACGCAGCCGCTGGGCCGCAAGCTGGTCCCCCTTCTCGACGCCGCTGCTGCCCTCGGCTTGGGCGTGGTGGCCAGTGCCCCTCTCATGCAGGGCCGCTTGACGGAGGGACTTCCGGGAGAAGTGCAGGCGCTGTTTCCTGCCTGCACCACGGACGCGCAGCGGGCGCTTCGCTTCGCCGCATCGTTGCCGGGTGTGGCAACGGTGCTGGCCGGCATGCGCCAGCCTGAACACGTTGCGGAAAACATCGCCGCGTGGCAGGACGCGTAAGAGGGGCGGACCTATTCCAGGCGCAATTCCGCGATGTCCCCTGATTCCAGGGAAGCAACCATGATGCGATGCCGGTGCGACTCGGCCACGAAGGCGCGTGCGCGGGCGATGGCCACGCCAGACGGCTCGTGCAGCCCTCGTAGCCACGTGCGCACGCGGCCGCTCTGGGGTTCGACCCACTTGAGCGAACCATTGTAGCTGTCCGCCACCAGGAGCCGGCCGTCGGGTGCGCAGGCAAGGCCTTGCGGATGCTGCAGCCTCGCTCCGTCCCCGACCGCATCGACGTCGCCAAAATCGAACAGGCCCGTTCCAACAATGGTGCGCACTCCGCCATTCCTGTCCCGGTCCGCAATCCTGATGGCGCTCGATTCACTATCGGCGAAATAGATCGCATCCGCGGCGAGGCACAGGCCCATGGGCTGCGCGAGGGCCGCCGCGGCGTGCGCGCCATCGTGCAACTCTTCCGCGCCGCTGCCGCTATGGACCACAGACGCGCCGGTGTCGACATCCACGCACCACAGCTGGTGGGCGCCAGCCATGGCGACATACAGCCTGCCCGCGTCATGAGCCACGTCCCACGGCGAGTTCATGACACCCGCAACAGCGTCCGCGGCCGACCGCGCCTGTACACCAGTGCCGGCTATGGTTCGGGCGCTCGCAGTCGACAGGTCAATTGCGCGAAGTGCATGATTCCCCGCGTCCGCGACGAAGAGAACATTCTCGTGAAATGCCAATCCCTGTGGATTATTGAACAGCGGATGGGCACCATCGTGAAAGCCCATTGTGCCGTCGCCCACGATGCGATCGATTCGCATTCGTGCGGTCGCAGCCTCGACGATTCCGATAATCACCCTGTGATGTCCGCTGTCAGCGATGGCAACGCGATTGCCGTCGGCCGCGACCTTTCCCGGAAATGCCAACACGTTCGACGGCGAACTGGGCGCATCAGCCGGGAAAACCACCTGTCGCACATCGAGTGTTCCGGATGCACGCGCATCATCCAGCACACGGTCGAGGAAGGGAGCGATCACCTCGACCTCGAACTCTCCGGCATGCATGCCTACCACATAGCCACGGGGGCTGACGACCACGAGCGTTGGCCATGCCCGCACGGCGTAGGCGCGCCACATGCGGAACTGCCTGTCGTTGATCGTAGGATGCACGGCATGCAGGCGCAGGCTGGCGTCGCGGATGCTCGCCGTATCTCGCTCTGCCGTGAACTTTCCACTGTGGACGCCCACGACGGATATTTCGGACCGGTATTTCTGTTCGAGCCTCCGCAACTGCGGAAGGACGTGGATGCAGTTTATTCAGCCGTACGTCCAGAAGTCGAGCAGCAGGAGCTTCCCGCGAAAGTCTGCCAGGGTGAGCTGTCGCCCGCCGGTATGGATCCATTCGAGGGCGGGTGAAAAATCAGGCGCGCGAACTGACGGCGTGTCCATGTGATTGTCATCCTGTGGTGAACAGTACCGGCAACGAACAGCTGCAAGGACCGAGCGAGGAGGGGAATGTCCACTGATGATGAAGTGTTCCTGGAGCCGGCGCCGAGTGCCCGCAGCACGTGAGCAATCCAGGGTCGCTGCCGGCGCACCACACTGGGGATGGCACCTTTCGCAATCCCTGGCTTGACAGCGCGCCGCGCGGCTGGCGCGATGTTCTCCGCTGGCAACGCGCACGCCGGGGTCAGGCTCGCGTGCCGAGTCCGGCCCGCGGGTCGCTTCCCACAGCGGCCCCCATGGTGTCGCATCCACGCGCGCCTAGAGGCGATTGCACGGCAACGTGGATTGGCCACTCCACAATCCTTCTGCAGGTCGGTGGCCTGAACGTCCTGACCGATCCGGTGTTCAGTGAGCGAGCGTTCCCCGTGCAGTGGATGGGGCCACGCCGCGTGATGCCACCGGCGCTCGCTCTCGCGGACTTGCCGCCCATCGATGTGGTGCTGCTCTCGCACAGTCACTACGACCATCTGGACAAGCCGGCAGTGAGGCGCCTGGCGCGCGCGCACGGTGATGCCGAATGGGTGGTGCCGCTGGGGCTCGGGCGGTATGTGCGCGAATGGGGCGTACGAAGGCTCGTGGAAATCGACTGGTGGGATCGCGTCGAGGTCCGTGGCCTTGCCGTCACTGCAACCCCTGCACGCCACTTCAGCGCTCGGCGGATCGGCGATCGCAACCGCACGCTCTGGTGTGGCTATGCCATCGAGGGAATGGGGCGCCGGGCCTACTTCGCCGGAGATACCGCGTATCATCCGGAGTTCGGCAAGATCGGGTCACGTTGCGGGCCATTCGACCTGGTGATGATGCCGATAGGGGCGTATGACCCGCGATGGTTCATGCACGTGGTCCACGTGGATCCGGAGGAGGCCGTGCAAGCCTTCACGGAGGTGATCGCGCCGGCCGGTATCTCCCCCATTCCACTCATGCTCGGCATTCACTGGGGCACGTTCCGGCTCACGGACGAGCCAATGGATGAACCCCCGCGCCGCACCGCTGAATGCTGGCGTGCGACTGGATTGGATCCGGGCCAACTCTGGATCGCCCGGTTCGGGGAGACGCGCCATTGGTGACGCGGGCGCGCGTGAGTCGTATACTTGCTGGAACACACGTCCACCACCGGAATTCGATGAGCCAGCAGGCTACGACGACGCGCACGACGACGACGACGACTTCCACGACGGGAGGCGCCGCGGTCGCGTTCGAGTAGAAGCAACGCTCTCGACGATGCACACGCGGCCCGCTCGACAGGGGGGCCGCTTTTTTTGTCCATGACCTGAGTGCACCATGCCGCTGTCCACTTCACCGATCGTCGTTCACAAGTTTGGAGGCGCCGCGCTCGCGAACGCTGCCGCCATCCTGAACGTGGGATTCCTCCTGTCAGCCGAACCGGGCACGGTTCGGCGTGTCGTGGTCACGTCGGCACTGCAGGGGGTTACGAACCAGCTTCTGTCCGCAATCGCGGCAGCGCGGGCCGGGGACAGCGGTGCAGCGCGCGCCACGGTTGATGCACTGCGCGTCCGACACCTGGAAGTTGGAGACGGGGTGCTGGCCGGCGACGACCACGCGGCGGCGCGCACGATACTCAACCGCAGCATGAACGAAGCGATCGACATGCTCGCGCAGCAGGTCGCAACCGTGACTGTGGATGCGCCCGAGGGCGTGCTCACGGATGCGATTCTGGCGCACGGCGAACGACTGGCGGCCGATATCGTGTGCAGCATGCTGGCAGCGCAGGGCACCACGAGCGTGGTTGTCGACGGCGCCCAGCTCATCCACACCGACGGGCGACATGGCAACGCAGCGCCAGACCTGGCGCGGACGGACGCCGCCGCACCGGGTGTGATCGAGCCCCTGTTCCAGCAGGTGCAGGTCGTCGTCGTGCCCGGATTCATCGGAGCGGCGCCCGATGGCGCGGTCGCCACGCTGGGGCGTGGCGGATCCGACCTCACCGCCGCCGTGCTCGCGCGTGCGCTGGACGCACGGGAGGTGGTGTTGTGGAAGGACGTTCCGGGCTGCATGACCGCGGATCCCCGCATCGTGCCCGAGGCGCGCGTGGTTCCCCTGCTGGACGCGCGCGAGGCGTCGGAGCTTGCCTACTATGGCGCGAAGGTGCTGCACCCGCGCACGCTGTTGCCGCTCCGGGCCGGCATGACACTCCGCCTCCGCCCCTTCGCGGACCCGGCGGCAGCGGGTACGACCATCGTCGTGGGGAAGGTGGCTCGCGGCGCTCCGGT
>JAYVNZ010000514.1:0-4486 GCA_043758185.1 Gemmatimonadaceae bacterium
CGTTGTGCGGGGGGAACGCGAATCCACGCGAATCCACGCGGATCTACGCGAATCGCTCCGTGCACCGGGGAGGACCGTACAGGCTATTCGAGTCTCCACTCGCTCTCGACCACAAGCCTTGTTTCAAAATGGCTCATGCATCGCGAGTGGCCAGTCGCCCTCACATTGGAACAATTCGCGTAGATCCGCGTGGATTCGCAGGATTCGCAGAATTCGCGTTCGATCCGCCAAACGATCTTCCCAACGCCCTGCACACAGCCTAGAAAATTTTCAGGTTGATATACTTGCGGGGATTGGCCTTGAGATCGGCCAGGACGGAATCCGCCTGCGTCACCAGCCCGCGCAGGTCACGATAGAGCAGGGTGTCCTTCATGAACTTGCCCACGGTGCCCTCGCCGCGCTCGACACCCCCCACCAGCCCGTTCACGCGCTTCGTGGTGGAATCCAGGTTGCTCGCAATCCGCGTGAGGCTCTCGCTCGACTTCCGGAAATTCTTGAGCGTCGAGTCGATGGCCGCAGAATCCACCGCGCTGGCCGCACGCCGGAACGACGCCATGGTCGCCGTGAGGTTCCGGTTCTGCTCGGCCGCAATGGCGTTGAGCTGTACGGACAACCGCGTCGCGTTGACCGAGAGTTCGGCGGCATTCGCCAGCGACTTGCGCATGTCGCGAAAACCACCGGACGCGATCAGTTCCGTGTTCAGCGCCTTCGTCATGACCTGCACCGTGGCGCCAATGGAGTCCACGCGATTCATGATGGCCTGGATGTCCGTGTCGCTCGCCCCCACCGGCACCGTGTCGCCCGGCGCATAGGAAATCTTGCTCGGTCCCTTGGGCGTGAGCGCCACGGCCGCGTCGCCGAAGATGCCGATCGGCTTCACGCTCGCAACCGCGTTCCTGGGCACCTTCACGTCGTCATTCACGCGAAGGATCACGTCGAGGAAGCCGTCGTCGCGGAGCTTCACGTCGCGCACGCCGCCCACGTTCACGCCCGCAAGCAGCACGGGCTGGCCGGGCTTGAGGTTCTGCCCCCACGCGAACTTGGCGTAGAGAGGATAGCCCGACGACAGGCCGCCCCGCACCAGCCAGAGTGTGCCGAGCAGGCCGATGGCCACCGCGGTCATGAGGAACACACCCACCAGGACTTCGTCGCGCCGTTTCATGTCTGTAGGTAAGGGGCAAGGAGCGCCGCCGTCAACGTATCGAGCACCAGGATGGACACCGATGTAATCACCACGGCCTTCGCGGTGGACCGGCCGACACCCTCGGCGCCGGCTTCCGTCACGAAGCCCTCGTACGAGCACACGAACGCGATCGCCGCTCCGAACAGCGTTGCCTTCATCAGCGAGTAGATCACCTGGAACGTTCCGAACCCGAGCCGCACGCCGGTGATGAAGTCCTGCGGCGTCACGTCCGTGCCGTAGACACTCACCGCATATCCGCTGGCGAGGCCGGTGAAGTCCGCGAGGATGACCAGCGCCGGCAGCATCACCAGGCACGCCAGCAGTCGCGGCACGATGAGGAACGCCAGCGGGTCGTACGACAGCGTCTCGAGCGCATCGATCTGCTCCGTCACGCGCATCGTGCCGATTTCCGCCGTCATGCGCGCGCCAACGCGACCCGTCAACACCAGTCCCGTAAGCAGCGGTCCCAGCTCCAGCACGATCATCAGTCGTGTGGAGAGGCCGATGATGGACAGCTGCACCCCCGGAAACAACTGGTACCGGGTCTGGATTGCGATGACGCCGCCAATGAAGGCGGCGACGATGACCGTGAGTGGAATGGAGTCCACGCCGATCCGGCGCATCTGCCGGATGGTCTCCGGTACGAACGTGGCCGGATCGCCAAACGCGCGCCCGATGTCACGGAGGAAATAGCCGCGGACACCGACCTGGCGGAAGAAATTGATGAACGACTTGGTGAACCCGCGAAAGAACCCGAATGCCTTGCGCTGGATGACGGGAAATGACTCCGTGCTCCTGCGTTCGCCCAGTGGGCGATCCAGTTCGCTCACGTCCGCACGCGGTAGAGCAGCACGAGTCCGAACACCGCAAACACCGCGTTCGGTATCCACGCCGCCGCATCCGGCGACACGAATCCTCCCTTGCCAACCGCCTTCGTGAGTTGAATGAGCATGAGGAACGTAATCGTGATTGCCAGGCTGATGCCGATGCCGTACGCGGTTCCGCCGCGCTGCGAGCTCGTGGCAAGGGGCGCGCCGAACAGGGCGATGACCAGGCACGTGATGGGAATCGCCAGCTTCAGCCCTCGCTCCACGCGCAACAGGTTCGCGTCGCCGCCGGACCGCTCCAGCGACGTGATGAAGCGCGTCAGCTCCTGATACCGCATCTCCGCGGGATCGCGCGGCTTGGCCATGAGGTCCGTCGGCTTCTCGCGCATGCGCCGGTCGGTCATCTGGCTGAAGCTCATGTCGAAGCTGCGGAGGACCGCACCCGAATCGTGCACGACGTGCATTTCACCCTGGCTGAGAGTCCAGGCACCAGTCGTACGGGAGTAGGTGGCGCTGGCGGACGAGACGAGTACCGTGGGATAATCACCGCCGAGCCCTTTTCGTTCGATCTGCACCCTGTCCATCGTCCCCTTCGTGACGTCCAGCGACAGCGCCTCGTACACCCGGCCATAATCCGCCGCATACGCGAAGTTGGTCCGCTGCGTGCCCGACCCGATCTTGCTTTCACCCAGCAGGTCGTTGCGTCGCGCGTCAGTGATGGGGACCAGCTCGCCGATGACCAGGTCGACCGACGCCGCCAGCAGGGCCCCCAGCAGGATGGGAGCCACCAGCCGGTAGAAGCTGATGCCCGACGCCTTTGCGGCCGTCACTTCCGAGTGGCGCGTGAACGTGCCGATGGAGAACACGGTCGCGAACAACACCGCCGCCGGTAGCGCCTGGAACATCGACTGCGGCATCCAGAACACGTAGCTCAACGCGATGTCGGCGCGCGGGATGTTGCGGTTGAGGTACGTCTGCAGGTGATCCGTAAGGTCGATGATCACGAGCAGGATGGGCAGCCCCAGTGCCGTGGAGAGGAAGATCTTGGTCCACTCGCCCAGGACGTACCGGTCCAGCGGCCCGCCAACGGTGAACCGTCGCTTGCGCGTCATGCCGGCGCCTGCGAACCAGCAGCTTGCGAACTCGCTGCCTGCTTCGCCGCCGCCAACCGTTCATCGCGCAGGAACCGGCGCTGGTCCAGCCACTCGCGCACCCCGCCACCGCGCGCAGAGCCGAAGTCGCGCCCCATGCGCACGAGCATCACGACGCCCACCAGTGTCATGATCACGTTGGTCGCCCACATGGCCCAGAATGGGGGCACGAGTCCCTTGTTGGCCGCTGCCTCGCCACCAATCAGCCCCACGTAATAGAGTGCGAACACGGCCAGGCTCACCCCGATCACCAGCCCCACGCCGCCCCGGGGAAAGCGCAGGGCGATGGGCGGCGCCACGATGCAGAAGATGAGGCACGCTGCCGCCAGCGAGAACTTCTTGTTGATCTCGATGGCGTACCGGTCCCGGCTCAGCTGCGACATGTCCAGTCGCAACTTTGCCTCGCTGAGCCGGGTACTCACCGGAAGGATCGTCGCACTGGAGCCCACGACAGGGGCGGGCACCACCGGCTGCTGCTGGAGCGCCGCCGCCGCGCGCGCCGCGATCTGCTCCGGCGAAAGGGGCACGGTGTCTCCGGATACCTTATGCACGACCGTGCCTGGCGGTACCGAGCCCGGGATGGGCGGTTCGATGGCCCCAGCAGGGCGCTGGAAGCCGCCATTCACCCGCAGAAATCGCACGGGTGGGGCAGCTCCCGCCGGTGCGCCGCTCTTGGTAGTCGACGCCGCGGGGGTGGCACTCGTCGTCGCGCTCGTATCCGGAAGCGGCCGAGCCCCAGCCGTGTCGGCCTTCTTCTTCGGAACGGTGTCCTGTGGCGCAACAGCATGCAGTCCGGCACCATGGACCTCCGCAGCATGCGCGGGCTTCACGCTCCCCGCGCGCTGCAGCAGTGCGCAGTAGGCCCATCCCAGCCCGTGCGGCTCCTTCGACGCGACGCGCGGGGGCGGGACAAATGTGGGTATCCCCGGCTTGGCGGGCTTGTGGGCCTCGCGATACTCGCTGAGGTCCATGTCGTACTGCGTTTGCGCGAGCCACAACCGCTTCTGCATCTCGCACACGCTCATCTCGCGATCGCCCTTGTTGGCCTCGGTGGCAGTCGTCTCCACCAATCCCCCATTCTGCACGTCGCGAATGCGGATCCGGTCCAGGTTGAAGAACAGCCGATCCAGCTGGCTGGGCTTGTCCGTCGACACTTCCTGCATCTGCCCGTGAAAGAGGTCCAGCAGGAGATCCTTCCTGTTGGACGCAAAGGCGATGTGGCCACTGTCGGCGTAGATGGTGCGCCGCCGCGCGGCGTCGGCAAGGTTGTAGATCACCACCTCCCGCAGCCGACCGCCGGCCTGGTCCACCATGCCCGCCTTGAG
>JAYVNZ010000515.1:0-4443 GCA_043758185.1 Gemmatimonadaceae bacterium
CGTCGCGGAGGAGGACGTCGGCCGAGACGCCGAGGAGCACTCCATGGGTGAGGATGGCAAGAGCGAGGCCGCTGGGTGCTGCGCTGGTGATGCCGCTGGGCGAGGAGGGCGTGATAGAGGCAAGCGTAGCCGATATGAACATGGAAGTCAGTGAACGAGTCGATGAAGGGCCTGCTCGGCGCCGATTCCGCCGGCTTTCTCCTCCCGGTTGACCACGGGTTGGCGTTGTTCAGCCGCGATCACGATCCCGAATCGCTTGCACGCTATCCCGACACGCCGATCCCGAAGCTGGCGAACGGAATGGACGTCTGGTCCCGCATGATCGAGCTCGTCGCCGGCGGACTGTCGCAGGTCTATGGCGCGGAACTCCGCGAGTCCTATCTGTCGAGTGCCTACTACAACGAATACGCTGCACCGAACGGGGCGACGGACACGCTGATGATGACGACACCTGTTTCCACGCGCAGCGGAGGGACCGGTCTGGCGAGCATACAGCTTTGGCACGAGTCGGAGCGTGGAACGCAATTCAGCGAGCGTGAGCAAACACTTGTGCAGCTGCTCTTTCCGGCTTTCCGGTCGGCGGTGCGAACGCAGCAGCGGTGGGAGCGACAGCGAACGGACTTTGTTCAGATGCTTGACGCACTCGGCGACGCTGCTTCGCTGCACGACGCTGGATCAGGAACGGAGTTGCACCGCACCACGCGACTGGTGGACCTGCGCGGCGGGGATCCTGACGCCAGAGTGCTCGTCGCAGAGATGCACGAAAGCGTAGCAACGCTGCGCGGTCCCGCGACGCAGATCGCCGGCGTGATCCCACGATCGTCGCCGATGGAGCGGCGTGTCCAGACTCCGGCTGGGACGTACGTTATTCGAAGCTGTATCTACGGCGGCGGCGGGATCGGCAGCGCGCCGCTGGTCGTGACGCTACTCGAGCGCCATGCGCCGATGACGCTGAGCGAAATTCAACTCCCCGACCGCTTCGCGCCTACGTCGGCGGAAGTGCGCGTCGCTCGGCTTCTGGGAGAAGGAAAATCGAATGCAGAGGTAGCCGCGGCCCTTGCGATCAGCCCGAACACTGCACGGCGGCACACCGAGCAGGTGCTTCGAAAAATGAAGGCACGTTCGCGGGTTGAGGTAGCGGTTCGCCTGCAGCGGAGCTGAGCGCCGCTCGGCATGGCGGGGAGGGGCCCAAACAGGAAATCGTTTGCCCTCGATATAGGCGGAATGACCTATGGACACGCGTTCGCAGGTTCATACGTTTGCCGCGCGAAGGGTGAAGTACCCTCGCTAGTGCCCCCACCTCGCTCCTTCTCCACAGGACTTCGATGCCACCCACTCCATCACACCCCACCCCAACGCCGGCGGATGGCGCCTCCGCTCGGCGCATCTCGCAAGGCCTTGCGCCAGCCTTGGCGCTCGCCATGGCGCTCGGTGCCTGCACGGACACGACCGCGCCCCGGGCGGCCGGGCAGCCCGACATGCCCTCTATCTCCGCTGCCGGTCTCGCATCCGCGAGCCTCGTGCTCGACGATGCGTCCAGCCGGATCGCCAGCGCGATGGGCACAACCGGGAGTCGCGCAGTACTGTCACGCCTTCTTGAGCAACTCGATGCTGCCGTGGTGAACGACGATGTCGCGGCCGCGCACCGGTTTCTCTCGGCGGCGCGTGCCGAGGTCGCGAGAGGCGGGCAGTCTGTTGATGCGGCGGATCTCGATGCGCTTTCGATCGCGCTCGATGCCGTGGAAGCGGCGCTGCCCGCCGAGCATAGCGATATCACGCCTGTCGCACCCACCCTTTGAATACGAGACGACCCATGAAGACCACAATCATCAGTCGCCTCAGCGGCGTCGCTCTAGGTATCGGCGCGCTCGCGCTCTCAGCGGGCATTGCGTCGGCGCAGGCTCCGGTGCCCACCGATACAGGCAAGACGATATGGGCGTGCTATGTGCCTGCGAGCGGCACGCTGTATCGCGTGCGGACGGTTGACACGAAGGACGGGTGCAACTCCAACCAGCACGTGCTGTTCAGGTGGAACGACAAGGGGCCGAAGGGCGATGTGGGCGCAGCGGGTGTTGCGGGGCCGAAGGGCGACGCTGGAGCGACGGGAGCCGTTGGCCCCGCGGGCGCCGCAGGTGACAAGGGCGATGTAGGACCGGCTGGTCCCAAGGGTGACGCGGGCGTGGCGGGTGTCGCGGGCGCGAAGGGTGACTTGGGCCCTGCGGGGCCGAAGGGTGATGTGGGACCGGCGGGGCCGACGGGTGAGGCAGGTGTTGCTGGAGCGCCAGGTGTCGCAGGCGCCGCTGGGCCTGCCGGTTCGCCAGGAGAGAAGGGCGACGTTGGGCCAGCGGGGCCGGCAGGGGCGCCAGGGGCAACCGGCCCTGCTGGAGAAAGGGGCGACAAGGGAGATCCGGGTGTTGCGGGCCCCATTGGTTCCGCGGGCCCGATGGGTCCTGCCGGTGCTATCGGACCGCAGGGCCCTGCGGGAGCGGCAGGCAGCCTCACCATCCCGTTTTCCAACTCGGGCGCCTACACCACACCCATGCTCTATCTGCAGAACTCAGCAGCGGGTACGGCAGGTTACTTCAAGAGTACTTCAACATCGAACGCCAACGCGATCTATGCGGAGGCAGCGAGTCCCATCGCCGCGGGAAGCTTTAACAACGTGGGCGGCGGCACAGGGCTCCGCGCACAGGCATCAAGCGGGTCCGCGCCGGCCATCAATGCCGATAACCAACTTGGCACGGCCGTGAACGCGACGAGCAGTGGCGGAAACGCCACCATCCAGTCCAACAACGCCGGAACTGGAGGCGCTCTCAACGCCAGTACCAACAACGCCGGTGCAACCATCCAGTCATCGAACACCGGATCAGGCGGCGCTCTTTACGCGAGTGTGAACAACACCAACAACACGATCTACGCCACGAACACCGGCGGTGGAACGGCAATCTTCGGCAACAGCACCGGCAATTTCGCGAGCGGAAACTTCAACAACACGGGCTCTGGAAACGCGCTGTTCGGCAAGTCCGCTGGAGTCAATACGACGGCCGCGTTCGTCAACTCGAATGGAGGGGCACTCTACGGGGAAAGCACCGGTTCCACGAACCAGTCCGTCGCGACATTCGTGAACAAAGGCACGGGCTCGGCGATCTTTGCAACCAGCGCGACTGTGTACAATACCGCGACCGTAGAGAACACCGGTGCAGGCGGAGCGCTTTACCTGAAAAGCGCCGGTCAGAACACACTCTATCTTGAAAACACCGGCACGGGAAACAACATCGCCGTGGCAGCGCGCAGCGCTGGTGTGTGGCCAGCGGGTCAGTTCGAGAACCGCAACGGTCCGGCGCTGCGCACGATCGGCAACGCGGACATCGTCGGCACGCTGCAGGCGCAGTCGACGACCATCAACGGCAACCTCCAGATCAACGGAAATTACGCGGCCTCGGGTACCAAGACAGCTGTCGTCAACACGTCGCGCGGCATGACCAAGCTCTACACGGAGGAGTCGTCCGAGGTGTGGTTCACCGACTACGGCAAGGGCCAGCTCGTGGACGGCAAGGTCTGGGTTCCCATCGACCCCGCGTTCAGCGAGACGATCGACCTCAGGGCCGACTACCACGTGTTCGTGCAGCCGTATGCATCTGCCACGCTGTACGTTGAGGAAGGCACCGACGGCTTCTGGGTCAAGTCCTCCACGGGCGACGCGAGCGCGAAATTCTCGTATCGCCTGGTCGCGAAGCGTAAGGGTTACGCAGACGACCGCCTGGAGAAGGTCACGACGAAACAGTGATGCGCTGAACTCTGCGAAAGTGCAGACCAACGAGGGCTCCGCCAGCGGCGGGCCCTCGTTCGTTGCTCCGGTCGCAGGAGAACCGTGAGCTTCCCCTTGCCACCACCCCCTCACAGCCGTTGTGTTCATCGTGAGCCGTCTCCCCCCCTCCTGATCTTCACCACACTCCCCGCATGGCCACCACAGCATCGTTCGACGTCACCACCGGCGTCGACCTCCAGGAAGTCGACAACGCCATCAACCAGGCGCAGAAGGAAGTGGCGCAGCGCTACGACTTCAAGGGCTCGAAAGCCACCATCGAGTTCAAGCGCGCCGAGTCGCTCATTGCGCTCGTCGCGGACAACGACTTCCAGATGACGGCGCTGTTCGACATCGTGCAGTCGAAGCTGATCAAGCGCGGCGTGCCGGTGAAGAACCTCGATGTGGGCGACATCCGGCAGGCCGCTGGTGACACGGTGCGGCGCGACGTGAAGCTCAAGATGGAGCTCGACGGCGAGACGGCGAAGAAGGTGGCGGCGGCGATCAAGGACGCGAAGCTCAAGAAGGTCCAGGCGGCCATCCAGGGCGAGCAGGTGCGCGTGACGGGGCCATCGCGCGACGACCTGCAGGAAGCCATCGCGCTGCTCAAGGGCAAGGATTTCGGCGTGCAGCTGCAG
>JAYVNZ010000516.1:0-1588 GCA_043758185.1 Gemmatimonadaceae bacterium
AAATAAAAACTGAAACATCCTGGGCTCTCCGCGCGTCAGGACAGTACAACTGGGAGAGTTCCATCAATGGGTGCCATAATCACGGAGGGGGTGCTGTTCGTCGCGCTGGTCGCGACGGGAGGCACCCTTCTTTTTTGGCTGATCGTCACTTTCACACCAGCGGGGATCCGGCTGCGGCAGGTGCAGAACCGAAAGCGGATCGAGCGCATGGCCGCGCTGGTGTGTCCCATCCATGGCCTGCGCACCGAAGACCACCTGGTACGTCTCGCGAACGGAGAGCGAGTGTGCCCCGACTGTTACAAGGAGACCCTTCATGGATAGCCCGCTGTCTGACCGTATCGGCACACTGCAGTATGCGCCGGATACCGAGGCACGCGAGAAGCTGAAGCGCGTGGTGATTGGCGCCGCGACGATCGTTGCGCTGTTGCTGCTGCTGCCGTCGACATTCACGTACGTGAATCCCGGCTACGTGGGAATCGTCATCCACCGCGCGGGTGGTGGCGTGGACCCGGTGCCCCTTGGGCCGGGCATCCATGCACGCGTTCCCTTTGCCACGGGCATCGAGGAGTATCCCGTGTTCCTCAAGACGCTCGTCCTCACGAAGAGCGCCAACGAAGGCTCGGCGCAGAACGACGAGATCAACGTGAACAGCGTGGAGGGACAGCCACTCTCGCTGGACGTGTCGCTTTCGTTCCAGCTGGACCAGTCGCAGACACCCAAGCTGTACACGACGTTCCGCACGGACATCAACCAGATCACGCACGGGTTCGTGAAGCAGACCATTCGCCAGGCGCTTCAGGAAGTGGTGGGAACAGAGCCGGTAGCGGACGTGATCGGGCCGAAGAAGGCGGAGGCGACCAACCGGGTGCGCACGCTGATCGCGCAGCGATTGCAGCCCATGGGGTTCGACGTGAAGCAGTTCACCATCAATGAGCTGCGGGCGCCACCGGCAGTGATGGAGGCGATCAACCAGAAGAACGTGATGCAGCAGCAGGCGCTCACGGCGCAGAACGAGCTGCAGAAGAACACGTTCAATGCGCAGGGCGACTCGATCAAGGCGGCCGGCCAGGCAAAGGCGATCACGGGGCTGGCGGAAGCGCAGGCGCGCGCGAATGAACTGTTGTCGCGCAGTATCACGCCCACGCTGGTCCAGTACCAGATCGCGAACAAGTGGGACGGCAAGCTGCCCACGTACTCGGGGGGCGGTGTTCCGATGATTCAGCTTCCGGCCAAGCCCTAGGGTTCAGCCAGGGCGGGCAACTACGAACGACGCGCAAACAAAAAAATGAACTACAAAACAAAAAAATGAACCACAGGGGACACGGAGGTCACAGAGAAAAATTCTTATGGAACTGAACGCGACACTCGGTGTTGTCGTCCTCCGTGACCTCCGTGACCTCCGTGTCCCCTGTCGTTCATGTCTTTCAAAAGGACATCTTTCTACAACAGCATCTCGTACACCCACACGCACAGCGACGCTATGCCAACGCCCGCGAACCAACCGCCCAGCACATCGGTGCCCCAATGCCAGCCGAGCGCGACTCGGCTGGCACCAGTGGCAAGGCACAGGGTGACGGCCAGTATCACA
>JAYVNZ010000517.1:0-7125 GCA_043758185.1 Gemmatimonadaceae bacterium
GTGTACGGGCGGGGTGCGGTTCGGTTGCGGGCCATCTGGTGCTCCATGGTGACAGCGGATCGATAGCGTGCACCCGATAATGCCAGAGGGGCGCCGGAGAGGGAAGGCGCTCGGTTGGCTCGCGTCGTGCTTCAGCGGCAGCATGATGATGCAGCCAGTATCCAGGTGGCGGTGCGCACGAGTACGCTGGGGCGATGCGGCGGTTGTCGCGCTTGCTGCGTCGATGATCGCGTGCGTACCCCGGTCTGTGGCGGAGAGCATTGCACTTGGCGATACCGTGATTCGGACGCCCGACCTGCGGTACGGGGAGGTGGAGCGCCAGACGCTCGACATCTATCGTGCGTCGAGTACGCGAAAGGGTGCGCCGGTGGTGGTGTTTCTCCATGGCGGGCGATGGAAGTACGGCACCAAGGACGACTACCTGCTGGCTGGCAACGCGTTGGCGCGTCAGGGCTGGATAGCGGTGCTGCCGAACTACCGCCTGTTCCCTGCGGCGCGCTTTCCGGCGTGGGTGGTGGATGGCGCGAGCGCGGTGCGGTGGACGCGGGACCACGTGGCCCGGTATGGCGGCGATTCCACCAATATCGTCGTCGTGGGGCACTCGTCGAGCGCACACACGGTGGCCATGCTGGCGCTCGACGGTCGCTACCTGCGCGAGGCGGGGGTGCCGGCGGGCACGGTGCGCGGGTTCGTGAGCATGTCCGGCCCGGTGGATACCACATGGACCGACGAGGACGTGCAGCAGATGATGGGACCGCGTGCGCAGTGGCCGGCGACGTATCCCGCAACTTTCGTCGATGGCAGGAATCCGCCCCTCTTGCTGCTTCATGGTACGAGCGACAGTGTCGTGGCGGTCGGGAATTCCGTTCGGCTGTCCCAGCTCGTGCGGCGACGCGGAGGATGCGCGCGCCTGGAGACCTATCGGGGCATCGGGCACGTGAAGATCGTGCTGGCCCTCGTGCTTCCCTCCATTGCACCGGTGTCGCACGATATAGCGCGTTTCGTGCGCGATCCTGTGGCAGATGCCTGCGAGCAGCGGTCAACGCAATAGCGGCTGCTGCGTAAGCAATGCAAGCGCAGCTGCAGTTTTCCCGTACCACGCACACATGCCAATGCCGATGAGCCGAACATTGAGGGCGTGGATCTTCACGTCGCTTGCAGTTGTTGCACCTGCCGCGCGCGCCGCGGCGCAGGGCGATGAAATTCAGGTGTACACTGGCGAGCTGGCGGCACCGCGCGAAGTGTCACTGACGCTGCACGCCAATTACACGCCGCGTGGCCGAAGGGTGGCGGATTTTGCAGGTGGGATCGTGCCGCAGGGCTCCCTGAACGGTGCGCTCGAGTGGGCCTACGGCGTGAACGAGTGGTTTGAGGCAGGTGCGTACCTGCCCGTGTACACGCTCACGCGCGATGGCGCCTTCAAGGTGGACGGAGTCAAGGCGCGCGCGTTGTTCGCGGTGCCGCATGCGGAAGCGCGGAGCTTCTTCTATGGCGTGAACTTCGAGCTGAGCTACAACGCGGCGCACTGGGATCCGTCGCGGTTCGGTGCGGAGATTCGCCCCATCGTTGGGGCGCGATCAGGACATTGGGATGTGATTGCGAATCCCATTCTCGACACGTCGTTCGACGGGATTGGCGCACTGGTGTTCGCGCCGTCGCTGCGGGTGGCGAACAACATTACGCCGGAGTGGGCGGTGGCCATCGAACACTATGCCGACTTCGGTGCTGTGCGTCGGTTCGCGTCACGGGGCGAGCAACAACAGAACCTCTTTGCCGTCACCGACGTCTCGCGCAAGTCGTTCAGCGTGGAGTTCGGTATCGGCTACGGGTTCACCGACGCATCCGACCGTATGATTCTCAAGACCATCCTGGCGCGGTCGTTCTGACGGTCGTCCTGAGCGCAGCGAAGGACCTGCTTCCATAGGAAAAGAGCAGGTCCTTCGCTTTGCTCAGGACGACAAATCCGTGTTTTCGCTTCCTCACCATCACCCTGCTATCGCTTTATCGCCATCACCTGCAATCGCTTCACCATCATTACCACCATCATCATAGCTATCGCCGGACCTTCGCCCAGCGCGCCATCACCTCCCGGTACTGCTGGCGCGCCCTGGCCACCGCGTCGACTTCGCGCGCCGTGGGCGCCACGTCGGCACCCTGCATTGCCATGGCGGCTGCCATCATGGCGTTACTCACGCCCTCGAGCGTGGGTGTCACCGCAGGCGCCTGCCCGCGGCCCAACCCACCCCCTCGTCCACCGCGGCGCACTGGCGCTGCGGGGGCGAGCGAATCCACGCGCGCCTTGAGCGCTGCATCCGCAGCACCAATGCTCTCGGACAACGCACGCGCCTGGACATGCGCGGCGTGCGCAGCGCGCGCCCCGTCGTACATCTCCCTGGAGAGAGTGGCGAGCTGCGCGAGACCGGCCGCCGAAGTCTTCACGCGCGGGTCGAGCTTCAGCGTCAACGGCTGGGTAGACGACGTGCCGTCAGCGGTGAGACGAACGCTGTACTCACCTGCCGGCGCCCACGGTGAGTTCACCGACGGATAGGTGCGATGCGGCACGGCACCCGTAGCGGCCTCGCCAGGTGCAGCGCCCTCGGCCACGATGGGGTCGAACTGCAGGTCCCACGTGAAGCGATGCATGCCCGCCTGGTTCGACAGCACCTGCACAGGCGCGGCCCAGTACAGAGGGAATGCGCAATGCGGTGCATTCGGGTCGCGCTGGCACACCGAGTTGTACGCTACGGGATCGACGCCGGCATCCACCGCCGGCGCCTTGTCGTCACTCGTGTACTTTCGAATCACCGCCCCGCTGCGATCGAGGACCTCGAGCGACGCGCGCCCCGTGCCCGATGGCAGGAAATAATCGAGGATCCCACCCGCCGGCGGATTCTCACCCGCGGGCAACTCCGGTGGCCACGGCGTGGGATCATTCGTCGCGAAGCGGACCCGAACGGCGGTCGCAGGCTTCACCAGGTATGCCGAGCGTGACGACTGTGCCGCGCGCAACGCAGCGGCTTCACGAAGCGGAGTTACATCGTCGAGGATCCAGAAGCCACGGCCATGCGTGGCGGCGATGAGGTCGGAGCACAGGCACGACGCGTCGTCCTTCACCTGAAGATCGCGCACCGACACGGCGGGCATGTTCAATCGAAGCGACAGCCAGTGGTCGCCATCGTCATACGACACCCAGACCTGCGTTTCCGTCGCCGCGTACAGCAATCCCTTCACCCGCGGATCCTCGCGAATGGAGCTCGTGGCCTGACCCGCGCTTATACCAGTGTTGATCTCGGTCCACGACCGGCCTCCGTCGTGCGTGCGCCACAAATGCGGATTGAAGTCATCCACGCGCATTGTGTTCGCCGCGGCGTAGGCCGTGCCTGCATCGAAGTGCCCGGCATCGATGTTGAAGATGCGCGACCACGGCTTGATCGCGCTCGGCGTCACGCTGGTCCACGTCGCACCGCCGTTCGACGTCACCTGGATGTTGCCGTCATCCGTACCGGCCCACAGCACCTTCATGCTCCTCGGCGACGGCGAGAACGCCGTGATGGCGCCTTGCGGCGCTGGCGTGACGCCGGCGGCATACTTGCCCGCGTTGGCGGGCACGGCCCACGTTTGCCGAGCGAGGTCGGGGCTGATGCGCGACCAGTGATTGCCGCGATCGGTGGTCTTCCACACCACGTTCGACACGTAGTACAGCGTGCTGGCATCCAGCGGCGACCAGTTGATGGGCATCGTGCGCACGTTGCGATTGAACGCCTCCCCCGCCGGACCCTTGATGCTCAGGTCGGGCCCCACCGCCGTGGTCTGTCCTGTCTTCCTGTTGTAGAGCGACACGCTGGTGCGCGCGCTGCCGAACACCATGTCCGGATCCCTGGGGTCCGACGCGGCAATGCCATACTCCTGGATGTTGACGGGATGCCAGTCGTGAAAGGTGATCTGGCCATCCATCGACCGGCTGTCCACACAGGCCGAGCCGGAATCCTGCTGCCCACCGCACACACGATATGGAAACGCGTTGTCCGTACTGACGTGATACATCGCCGCGGTGGGCTGCGAATACCAGTTGCTCCACGACAGGCCGCGGTTTCCCGACACCACGCCGCCCTGGTCGGCGACCACCAGCAGTATGTTCGTGTCGTTGGGATTCACCCACACGCGCTGGTAGTCGTCGCCACCAGGTGCACCGCGCACCGCCGTCCAGCTGTTGCCGCCATCCTCGGTGCGCCACATCACGGTGGACGCGCTGTACACCACGTTCTCGTTCTTCGGGTCCACGGTCACCGTAGGCAGGTCACCACCGCCAATGCGAGCCAGCGGACGATCATCCATCGGACGTCCCCCCGCCGTACCCGCGCCCGATTGCGCGAGCGACCAGTGCGCACCACCATCCGTGCTCTTGTACAGGTTCACCGCGCCGGTCACGGCATTGTTCGCGACGGCCGCGGCCACGGTAGCGTACAGCACGTTCGGATTGCTCGGCGCGATCGCAATGTTGGCCTCGATCACCGAGGGCAGGCCTTCCGTGAGCTGCTTCCATGTGGTGCCGCCGTCCACGGACTTGAAGATGCCGTTGCCCGCGCCGCCAAAGCCGCCACCCTCGATGAAGCTCTGCTGCTGCTGCCAGAGCGCCGCATACACGACGCTCGGGTTCGACGGGTCGATGCGAACGTCGTTGCCGCTCGTGTACTCATCCTTGTAGAGCACCTTCTGGAACGACTGCCCCCCATCCGTCGAGCGAAAAATCCCCCGCTCGGCATTCGGTCCATACGGATGGCCGAGTGCCGCGACGAACAAGCGGTTGGGATCCTTGGGGTCCACGTCGATGTACGCGATCATCTGCGTGTCGTGGAGGCCGAGGTGCGTCCAGGTGCGCCCGGCGTCAGTGGACTTGTAGATCCCGTCGCCCACTGCCAGGTCGGGCCGGATGATGCCGGCGCCGCTACCTACATAGATGACATTCGGGTCGTTCGGCGCCACGGCAATGGCGCCGATGGAGCCCGTGGGCTGGTTGTCGAAGAGCGGGAGCCAGGTGGAGCCGTAGTCGGTGGAGCGCCAGACGCCGCCGTTGTCGAAGCCGATGTAGAACACATTGGGTTGGCTCGGCACGCCCGCCAGCGCGCGTGCGCGGCCAGCGCGGCCCGGCCCGATCTGTCGCCACCGCATCGCGGCGGATGGGTCGACGCCCTGCGCGTGGAGCGAGGGGGTCGAGAGCAGGAGGGCGGCTGCAAGGAAACAGGCAGGACGGGATCGCATGGCGGTGAGGCTGGAGGCTGGGCAGTCGAACTCGAGGGCGACGCACGACGTTATGCGCTGAGGAGAGTCTGTAGACAATCCGCTCGAGGCGCCAGCATATTCGCATCTCCTCGAACAACCCCACTACGACATGGCGATGCCCGGCCTGCTCGATCGCTCCCGCACCATCGCGCCAGAGGGCTACAACAGGTGGCGTGTGCCGCCTGCGGCGCTCGCTGTCCACTTGTCCATTGGCCAGGCGTATGCCTTCAGCGTGTTCAACATCCCGTTGTCGCGCACCATCGGGATCACCGCGTCATCGCCTGACGACTGGTCGCTGAGCACCATCGGCTGGGTGTTCAGCGTGGCCATCGTGTTCCTTGGTGCGTCAGCCGCCGTATTCGGGGCATGGCTGGAACGTGTCGGTCCGCGGCGAGCGATGTTCGCGTCGGCATTGTGCTTCAGTGGCGGGTTCTTCGTGGGCGGGGCGGGGATCGCGCTGCACCAGTTCTGGCTGCTGCTGCTGGGCTACGGGGTACTTGGCGGCATCGGGCTGGGCATCGGGTACATCTCGCCGGTGTCCACGCTCATCAAGTGGTTTCCCGACCGTCCGGGCATGGCAACGGGACTGGCGATCATGGGGTTCGGCGGCGGCGCGATGATCGCGTCACCGTTGTCGGTGCGGTTGATGGATCACTTCCGCACGCCCACCAGCACGGGTGTGGCGGCGACGTTCTGCTCACTGGGCGTGATCTACCTTGTGATCATGATGTTCGGGGTAGCTACCGTTCGCCTGCCGTCAACGGAGTGGACGCGCGCGGCGGCCGCCACGCAGCGACGCGCGAATCCCAACGACGTCGAGGTGCACGTGGCGGTGCGGACGCCACAGTTCTGGTTGCTGTGGGTGATGCTCTGCATGAACGTCACGGCAGGCATCGGCGTGCTTGGCCAGGCGTCGGCCATGATCCAGGAGATGTTTCCCGGCGTGATCACGGCGGGTGCCGCCGCCGGGTTCGTGGGGCTGTTGAGCCTGGCGAACATGGGAGGGCGCTTCGCATGGTCCAGCCTGTCGGACTACATCGGGCGACGGGCCACCTACGCAACCTTCTTCCTGCTCGGTGCGGCGTTGTATGCGGCCGTGCCGGCTGTGGGTCGTGCCGGTAGCGTGGCGGCATTCGTACTCTGTTACGCCGTGATCCTCTCGATGTATGGCGGCGGATTTGCGACCATTCCCGCGTACCTGCGCGACATGTTCGGCACCATGCAGGTGGGGGCGATTCATGGCCGGTTGCTCACGGCGTGGTCCACAGCGGGGGTGCTGGGGCCAGTTCTTGTGAACTACATCCGCGAATACCGCATTGCGCATGGCGTGGCAAAGGCCGACGCATACGGCGTCACGATGTACGTGATGGCCGGTCTTCTGTTAGTGGGGTTCGTGGCGAACCTGCGCCTGCGGCCGGTGGATGCGCGGCATCACTTCGTGGCTGCTGGCGGAGGTGTGGCGTGAGTGCGCCGAGTGGTGCGAAGCAGCCCGGTGCCGTGATCGCGGCATGGGTGGTGGTGCTGGTGCCCACGCTGTGGGGCGTGGCGCAGACGGTGATCAAGTCGTTGGCGCTGTTTCGGTAAACACCGAATGCAACGCGGTGCGTAAACTGCGCGATCCGTCTGGTGGCCACTGCCGACAACTGTCCGGCTCGTCATGTTATTCGACCGAGGCTCTCGACGCCGGGGCCATGACACTGCATAGCCCTTCCCACGCCATCTGATATGCGCGAACACATGAAACGTCTCACGTTCCTCATGGTCCTGGTTGTCGCCGCCTGCTCGTCCTCGGGGAATCACGTGGAGCCAAGTGATGCCAGCGCGGATCGCTGCCCGCTGCGTCCG
>JAYVNZ010000518.1:0-3080 GCA_043758185.1 Gemmatimonadaceae bacterium
CTCCGTCGTCATCAGGCCGCCGGCCGAATCCGGATCGTACAGCCGCAGCGCCTGCGTTTCGCGGCGCGCGTGCTCCGGCATTTCGTCAACGATATCGCCGGCCGTCTCCTCGTCGAGCTCCTCCAGCACGTCCGCGCGCTCGTCCGGCGTCATTGCGCTCACGAGCGCGGCCGCCTGCTCGGACGGCATCGCCTCGAGCACCTCAGCGCGAAGCTCCTCGTCCAGGTACTCCAGCACCGCGGCGGCGCGGTCGCGCGGCAGCGCCGCCAGGAATACCGGAATTCGGTCGAACGGCATCGCCTCCGCTACGTCCGCGAGGTCAGCCGGGTGCAGCTCCTCGGTCTCGGCCGCGAGGAGATTTGGCGACTCGTCGAGCAGCGTGAGAATGTCGGGCGCGAGCAGCGAGCCGACGGGACGCTCCTCGGGGTTTTTCTTCGGTGGCGTCATGTCACGACCTCGACGACGGCGGCGGACCCAGCTGGCCCGTCAAGGTAGGCGGTGGGTCAGACGATGGGCAACCGCCGCCGCTCCTCCTCAGCCAGTGTCACCGCGTAGCCCGACGCGCCGATGGCCTCGCGCAGCGCGTCGATGGTCGCCTGGCCATCGTGCTCGATCGTCGCCGCACCGATGGTCACTTCCGCGGACACGATGCCCGGCACGGGCGTGAGCGACGTAAAGACGGCCTGCACACAGCGCTGGCAGCTCATGCCGCCGAGACGGAGTCGCGTGATCATTGTTGAAATATCGCGACACTGCACCGGCCGCGATACATTTGGCCCATGACGATCCGCACCCTCGACGCCATCCGCGCAGATTTCCCCGCCCTCGCACGCCGCGAAGGCGAGTTCCCCGTTGCCTATTTCGACGGGCCAGGGGGAACGCAGGTACCGCAGTCGGTCGCCGACGCCATCACGGACTACCTGCTGCACCACAACGCCAACACGCACTGGGCCTATCCCACCAGCAGCGAGACCGACGCGATGCTCGACGACGCGCGCGCGGTGTTCGCCGACTTCTTCAACGCGTCCGCGGCGGAGGTGGCGTTCGGCAACAACATGACGACGCTCACCTTCCACCTCTCGCGCGGCCTGGCGCGCGGATGGAAGGCGGGGGACGAGATCGTCGTCACCGAGCTCGATCATCACGCCAACGTGGCACCATGGCGCGCCATCGCACGTGATCACGGCCTGGTCGTGCGCTCCGTCCCGCTGGATCGGCACACCTTTCGCCATCACACGGACGCACTGGCCGCCGCTATCGGGCCGCGCACACGGCTCGTCGCAGTGGGCGCCGCGTCCAACGCGCTGGGCACCATCACGGATGTGGCCGAGGTGTGCGCCATGGCGCGTGACGCGGGTGCGCTGTCGTTCGTGGATGCCGTGCACTTCGCGCCGCACAACCTGGTGGACGTGCAGGCCATTGGCTGCGACTTCCTCGCCTGCTCGCCGTACAAGTTCTACGGTCCGCATGCGGGCGTGCTGTACGGCCGGCAGGCCATCGTCCAGGCGCTCGACATCCCGAAGCTCGAGCCCGCGCCGCACGATGCGCCGGAGAAGCTCGAGACCGGCACCCAGAACCACGAAGGCATCGTGGGTTCCGCCGCCGCGGTGCAGTACATCGCGTCCATCTGCGGCCCGGGCGGCACGCGTCGTGAGCAGTTGGAGCGTGCGTTCGCCGCACTGCACGAGCGCGGCGAGGCGCTCGTCGCCCAACTGTGGGACGGGCTCTCGGCCATTCCCGGAGTGACGCTCTACGGGCCGCCGCCCGGCACGCCGCGTACGCCCACGGTGGCGTTCACGTTGCGGGGACTCACCACCACTGAAGTGGCGCAGCGCCTCGTGCGCTGCGGCATCTATGCATCGAACGGTGACTTCTACGCGAAGACTGTTGCCGACGTACTGGGGCGCGGGGAGGACGGCTTCGTGCGCGCCGGTGCGGCCTGCTACACCAGCGCGGACGAAGTAGACCGGCTCGTTCGCGCCGTCCGCGAGCTCACGCCCACGCGGAAGGACGCGTAGCGCGCGACCGTCGTCGCTACTTCTTGCGCGACACCAGCGTCTTCTCCAGCGCGGGCAGGAACGCCTCATACTTGGAGCCGGGGTTCCACAGCACCCAGCCGTCGTATCCCGCGTCGTATGCGCCCTTTTTCTGGGCATTGAGCTCCGCTGGTCCGTACGCAGGCTTGCCGAGCGTAAAGGCCTGGAGCCAGGGTCGCACGTGGTCCGGCGCGGTGATTCCCAGCTTCTGGTCGCGCTGCTTCGCCTTGCTCAGCGAGATCTTGAGCACTTCATACGGCTGTGCATTCGGCACCGCGAGCCCCAGGTCTCCTCGCGGGTAGTGCGACGGATACACCATGGGCAGCACGACGTCCACGTTGGGTGAGATCTTCTCCCATTCCTGGCCCACTTCCAGCGGACCCCCAACTGTCGTCACCAGGCCGAAGATGTCGGCGGTGGTTCGCCCGCCAAGCTTCTTCACGCGGGCAGTGGCGTCCTTCAGGAACTCGGCGAGCACCACCGGCTTGGGCACACCCTTGTTGTCCGGAAAGACCTGTGTGGGCAGCGACGGGTACGGTTCGGGAAAGCGGATATAGTCGTACTGGATTTCGCCGAATCCCATCTTGATGAGCTCTTCCGCCACGCCGATGTTGTAGTCCCACAGCTCGTGGTGATACGGATTCACCCACGCATTGCCCTTCTTGTCGCGCCAGAGCGAGCCGTCCTGCTTGCGGATGGTCCATTCGGGATGCACCGACGCCGTGACTGAATCCTTGAACGTGACCATGCGTGCGATCGCCAGGATGTGATGCGCGCGCAACGTGTCGAGAATGGCGGGAAGATTCCTGACGATGCCGGCCTTGCCCGCATTCCTCGCGAACTGCGCATTCGACGGGACGTAGTTCAGCCCGAACTCGTCCTTCATGTCCAGCACGAGCGCGTTGATCTCCGTTTCATCGGCGATCTGGATCAGTTGCTTCATGCGCTTGGTGCTCTGCGCCGCGAAGCGGTTCACGTAGAGCGCGCGAACGTATGGAAACTCCTTGTTCACGTCGATCCTGGCCACCGTACGATTTGGCGCAG
>JAYVNZ010000519.1:0-10033 GCA_043758185.1 Gemmatimonadaceae bacterium
GCGATGCGCACGGGTGTGCTGTTCAAGCGTGGCGCTTATAATTTCGCTGCCGTGGCGCACGACGAGGCCGCCCTCCTCGACATCGAGGCCGCGGCGAGCGCGGCATTCGTCGCACTCGTCGAGGAGGACGGCGCATGAGCGGTGCGCCGTCGCTGTGTGGGCCCGCGCCGCTCATCGATGCGCACGCGCATTTCTACCATGCCGGCACGGGCCGCTCCGACTGGGCTCGCGTGAACGATGCGCGGCTGCGCGCCGGTGTCCGCATCGGCGTCACGTATCACGTCGCCAGCGTTCTCGGTTCGTATGGCCACACCTCGCCCACGTATTTTCCGTCGCCCGCGGACGTGACGGCCGGCAATGACGTGATGGCCACCCTCGCCGTGCGCGAAGAGCGGTGTGTGCGATGGTATGCCGCGGTCAACCCGAATCACACCGCGCACGCATTGGCCGAGATTCGCCGGACGGTGGAGCAGGGCGCCATAGGCGTGAAGCTGCTGGCAAGCCGCCGTGCAGACGACCCGCTGCTCGATCCCATCTGCTCACTCGCAGGCGACCTTGGCCTGCCGGTGCTGCATCACATCTGGCAGCACCGGACGCGAGAGTGGCCCAGCCAGGAGATTTCCGACGGTCGCGATCTCGCGCGATTGGCGATTCGGCATCCGGATGTCGCCTTCATCCTGGCGCACCTGGGCGGCGGTGGGGATTGGGCGCACACGCTGCCCGCCGTGCGGGATGTGCCGAACATCTATCCCGACCTGTCGGGCAGTGGGGTGGATCGTGGCATGCTGGACGCCGCGCTCGATGCACTGGGTGCGCAGCGATTGCTCTGGGCGTGCGACCTCACCATGGAAACGGGCCTCGCGAAGCTGCGCGCGCTGGAGATCATCGGCCTCGCGGATGACGACATGGCGGACATCCGCTGGCGGAACGCCGCGCGCCTTTTCCCTCACGGATCATTTCCCGCGTGCGAGCCGGTGCCGGTAGCATGATCGACGTTGCCACGTTCATCGGCCCCTATCCATTCCGGCACCTGCCACATCCAGATCCCGACGTGCTGGTGCGTGTGCTGGCGCGCGAAGGACTGTCTGGTGCCTGGGTGGGCTACCTGCCCTCGGCCTGGCAGCGTGATCCAGCCCCCGCGAACGACGCGTTGTTCACTGCGCTGCAGCCGTACCCCACGCTGCGCGCCGCGCCCGTGATTCGTCCGGACTGGCCAGCGTGGGAGCATGCGCTGGACGCGGCGCTTCAACGCGGTGCCGCCGCGATCCGCGCGTATCCCATGCATTGGGGAATGGGGCCGGCCGACGCCGCGATGCGGGCGCTGGCGCTCGCCTGTGGCGCGCGCGCGGTGCCACTCCTGCTCACCACGCGGTTTGAAGACCTGCGACAGCGCTCCCCACTCGACGCCGCGAGCGACCTCTCGGCGGCCCATGTGCGCGCACTCGCGCGAGCCCATGCGTCGGTGCGCATTGTCGTCACCGGAGCCGGACGCGAGATGATCGAGGAGACGCACTGGGGGCTGACTCCCGACGAGCAACGCCGTGTGCACTGGGATTTCGCCTGGGTCTGGGGCCCACCCGAGGATCACCTGGCCCACCTGTTTCGTACCATCGGCGCCGAGCGGTTCGTGCATGGCACCCACTGGCCATTGCGGCTCACGCAGAACCCTCGGGCCAACCTCGACTTGCTACCGCCGGAACTGCTGGGGCACGCCATCACCGATGCGTCGATCCTTGCTGCAGTGCGGCGGTAGGGAAAACTCCGACTTGAATTCCGCGCTCGTGGTTGGGACTTTGTCCGGTGGTGCGTTACCTTCGTCGCAGGTCCTGTGCTCGGCAGCCCTGGCGGACTGTCGAACTGTCGAACTGTCCGACTGCCGGTTGTCGTTCTTGTTTCTCCTGATAGTGGTGGTTCAGATTGCCCGGAGGGGCCTCGTGAATTCGTTCTCGAGCGCCCCGCCTCCCCGTTTTTCCTCGACCCCATCGCGATGACGCAGCGAAGGAAGTGGACCGCGATCCCAGGGCTCCTCGCCCTGGCGATCGGTGCTGTCGTGCTGTCGGCGTACAGTGGCGCCTCCTCGTCCCAGGGCTTCGGCCCGGACCAGCCCATCAAGTTTCCCCACCCGCGACATGCCGGCCCCGTCGCCAAGGGAGGCCTGGGCATGAACTGCCTCTATTGCCACAACAACGCCAACAAGTCAGCCGACGTCGGCATGCCGGCCGTGAATACCTGCATGGGCTGTCATGCCGCCGTCGTTGGATCCACCGACGCGATGAAGGCCGAGATCAAGAAGATCGCCCAGTATGCGGACTATGCGGCCGGTGGCAAGAACGCCAAGCCTATTCCCTGGGTCCGTATCCACAAGGTTCCGGAATACGTGCACTTCCCGCATGTGCGCCACGTCAATGCCGGCGTCACGTGCCAGACCTGTCATGGGCAGGTGCAGGGCATGACCAAGGTCTATCAGTACTCGTCGCTCAACATGGGGTGGTGCATCAACTGCCACGTGAACGGCTACGATCCAAAGGAAGGACAGAAGGCGGCGGGATACGACTCGGTGCCGCCGGCCAGCTACGCGGCTGGCGTGCCCTTCGGCACACCGGGCTCCTTTGCCGGCATCATGACCACCGGTGTCACACCGGCCACGTCGGCCTCCGGCTCCGCCTCGCAGGGGCCCGGCACTCCCGGTGCCGTCCATCCCGCCGCGACCCCGTCGTCGGAGCGCCGTCGCGCCCGGTACGACTGCGCCGCCTGTCACTACTGATCGCCTGAGGACGAGCCGCACATGAGCAACAACACGGAGTCGACGGGCGTCAAGCGCCGCGACTTCCTCAAGGTATTGGGTACGGCGGGCGCCGCCATCACCACGGTGGGCTGCAGCAGCGAGAAAGTGGGCAAGCTGATTCCGTACGTGGTCCATCCGGACCAGACGGTGTCCGGCGTGTCGACGTTCTACACGTCCACCTGCCGTGAATGCGCGGCGAGCTGCGGCATCATCGCCGAGACGCGCGACGGCCGCACCACCAAGCTGGAAGGCAACCCCGAGCACCCGCTCAACAAGGGTGCCCTCTGCGCACGCGGGCAGTCTGCGCTGCAGGGGCTCTACAATCCGGATCGCTTGCGCGGACCAATGGTAAAGGAGAATGGCGCGTGGAAGGCCATTCCCTGGGACACCGCCCTCACCCTCGTGAGCCAGAAGCTCGGCGAGGCGAAGAGCCGAGGCACCGCGGGGAACGCGGTGTTCCTCAACCAGCATGAAACGGGCAGCTTCCCGGCGTTCCTCGATGCATGGCTGGCCGGCTTCGGCATGCGGCCGCACCTGAGCGTGGACTTCGAGGCCGACAGCGCCGTCATTGAAGCCAACCGCCGCACCTACGGCGTGTCGTGGCCGAAGGTCTCGTTCACCGACGCGAAGCTCATCATCTCCTTCGGTGCAGACTTCCTCGAGACCTGGGGGCTGTCCGTTCCGCAGCAGCTCGACTTCGCTGACGCACGCGCGAAGATCGAGGGCGCGCCGCGGTTCGTCTACATCGGACCGCGCCGGTCGCTCACGGGATTGAACGCGGACCAGTGGATCGCGTGCAAGCCTGGCAGTGAGCTCGCCATCGCGAACGCGCTGGCCGGCAAGGGATCCATCGCCGATGCGGCCGCGCAGAGTGGTGTCGCCGCCGCGACACTCACGCGCCTCCAGCAGGAACTCTCGGGGGCCAAGCCGGTGCTCGCGCTCGCGGGGTCGTCCACCAGCGACGCACTCGACCTCGCACTGGCGGTCGCGGCCATCAACCAGGCCAACGGCGCTGTGGGCGCCACCATTCGTCCTGCGGAATCGCTGAGTGCATTCGACGGCGCCGCGCGGTTCAGTGACGTCGTCGCCGCGGTCGAGCGCATGCGCGCGGGGCAGGTGCCCATCGCGTTCGTGCGCGGCGTGAACCCGGCCTACAATATCCCGGCCAGCGGCCACTTCGCGGACGCCTTCGCGAAGGTACCGTTCAAGGTCAGCTTCTCGATGTATCCGGATGAGACCACCGAGCTCTGCGACCTCATCCTCCCCGACCTGCACTCGCTGGAATCCTGGGGCGATGCCGAGGCGGGCAAGGGCACGATGTCACTGCAGCAGCCCGCGATGGATCCGGTGTTCGCGGGCACGCGCGCAACGGCCGACGTCCTCATCCAGCTGGCGCAGAAGGATCCGGCCAACGCGGCCCGATACGCGCAGAAGGACTACCGCACCTGGCTGATCAGCCGCTTCCCTGGCGGAATGAGTGCCTTCACGGCGGCACTCCAGAAAGGCGTGGCGTCAGGTTCCGCGGCGGCACGCACGTCGCCCGCCGCGCCAGAGCCATTCAAGTGGCCGTCGCCCATCGCGCAGACGCCGGGCGACTACTTCCTCGTCACCTATCATTCGCCCGTCCTCGGCGACGGACGGGGCGCCAACAAGCCGTGGTTGCAGGAACTTCCGGACCCCGTGACCAAGGTGCTGTGGAGCTCATGGGTCGAGATCCATCCGGAAACGGCGAACACGCACGGCATCGAGCGTGGTGACATCGTCGAGGTGAAGACGGCGCAGGGTACCGTCAAGGCGCCAGCCTACCTCTATCTGGGCATCCGCACCGACACCATCGCGCTGGCCATTGGCCAGGGTCATACGTCGGTCGCAAAGCTCGACGAACACGGTGGGAAGAACGACAAGGTGCCCACGCAGTGGGGCTACGGCCGGTACGCGCGCAACCTCGGTGTGCGCGCGCACGACTTGCTGCTGTCCGGTACCAACGCCGCCGGCGCACTTGCGCACACCACCACCAGGGCCACGCTCAGCAAGACGGCCGACAGCGAAGTTCTCGTCTCCACCGAGGGATCCGCTCGTCAACACGGCCGTGGTATTTCGCAGGCGATTCCGCTCGCGGCGCTGCTGGCCAAGGGCAAGGGCGGCGACGCGAAGGCTGCCGGGGAAGTGAAGGTCGAGGGCAGGGAGGGCGCGAGTGCGGCCGAACATGAGGAGCATGTGGCGGGCGAGGCGAGTCATGCCTTCCTCCCTGGGCTGCGCTCCCCGGTCGCCGGCGATGCACAGGGCCAGCTCGGCGCCACGACATCGGCAGATCACGGCAAGGACAAGGGCATGTACGCGCCCAACCACTGGTCCGGCATGGCCAGCCGCCGCTGGGCCATGACCGTGGATCTGGCGCGCTGCACCGGCTGCTCCGCATGCGTGACCGCGTGCTACGCCGAGAACAACATTCCCACCGTCGGTGCGTCGTGGCAGAACGCCACGGTGTACGCGGTGGCGAAGCCGGGCTTCAACATCACGCGCGGCCGCGAGATGAACTGGCTGCGTCTCGAGCGGTACTTCGAGGGGGCAGACAACGGGCAGTTCACGGAAGACTTCGAGGCGCGGTTCGTCCCGATGATGTGCCAGCACTGCGGCAACGCGCCGTGCGAGCCCGTGTGCCCCGTGTACGCCACGTACCATGCGCCCGACGGGCTCAACGTGCAGGTCTACAACCGCTGCGTCGGCACGCGCTACTGCAGCAACAACTGCCCGTACAAGGTGCGCTACTTCAACTGGTTCGGGTACGGAGAGGAGGACCGCAAGCAGTACGCGTTCCCCGAGCCGCTCGACTGGCAGCTCAACCCGGACGTCACCGTCCGCGGCAAGGGCGTCATGGAAAAGTGTACCATGTGTGTGCAGCGCATCCGCGAGGCGGAGACGCGCGCGAAGTCAGAGGGGCGCGAGCTGGTGCCCGACGAGTTCACGGTAGCGTGCGCACAGGCGTGTCCGTCTCGCGCCATCACCTTCGGTGATGCCGCCGATCCCAAGTGGACGGTCTCGTCGCTCGTGGAGGACCGGCGCGCCTACCATGTCTTCGAAGAACTCAACACCTATACCGCGGTGGTCTACTTGAAGAAGGTCATCCACGCGTCGCCGGTGGGGGCATAATCATGGCGACCATGGCAAAGCCGCAGCCCGAGCACCTGCGCGGATCCAACATCGCGTCCGCAGGCAATCGGCTGCCGGGCGTCGCGGACTATCAGCAGGTGGATCGCGAGATCCTCGCCACACTCCAGCCCACGCTGGGCTGGTTCGCCATGCTCGGGGTGGCGATCCTGTGCCTGCTCATCGGCGCGAGTACCTGGATCTACCAGATTCATGAAGGGCTCGGCGCCGCGGGATATCAGCCCCCGGTGATGTGGGGCGTCTACATCGTCACCTTCGTGTTCTGGGTCGGTATCGGACACGCGGGCACGCTCATCTCCGCCATCCTGTACCTGTTCCGAGCCGGCTTCCGTACCACCATCTACCGCGCGTCAGAAGCGATGACGGTGTTCGCGGTGATGACGGCGGGTCTGTTCCCGATTCTTCACCTCGGGCGCCCGTGGAAGTTCTTCTGGCTCATTCCCTACCCGAACTGGCGCCTCATCTGGCCGAATCCCAAGAGCCCGCTGGTATGGGACGTCTTCGCGATTCTCACGTACCTGACCGTCTCGGCGACCTTCTTCTGGATCGGCCTGATTCCCGATCTCGCCGTGCTGCGCGATCAGGAGACCAACCCCATCCGCAAGCGCACGTTCGCCATTCTCTCGCTCGGCTGGCGCAACTCCGATAATGAATGGCGTCACTTCACGCGCGCCTACCTGTTCCTGGCTGCGTTCGCGACGCCGCTGGTGCTCTCCGTGCACTCGGTCGTGTCATTCGACTTCGCCATGTCACTGGTTCCCGGCTGGCACGCCACGATCTTTCCGCCCTACTTCGTGGCCGGCGCCATCTTCTCCGGAATCGGGATGGTCTTCACGATCATCATCCCGCTGCGCAAGTTCTTCAAGCTGGAGCACTACGTCACCATCAACGATCTCGATGCGGCGGCGAAACTCTGCCTGTTCACGTCCTGCGTCGTTGGCCTCGCCTACCTGACCGAGTTCCAGGTGGCGTGGATGTCCGGCAACAAGATGGAGCAGGAGTACTTCTGGAATCGCGTGTTCGGCCAGTGGACGTGGGCTGCGTGGATCATGCTCATCTGCAACATGGTCCTGCCCGTCTCACTGTTCTCCCAGAAGCTGCGCCGCAACACGACGTGGCTCTTCATCCTGTCGATCTTCATCAACATCGGCATGTGGTTCGAACGCTTCGTCATCGTCATTCCCTCGCTCTCGCACGAGTTCGAGCCATGGCAGTGGGGCGGCTACCATCCAACGTGGGTGGATTACAACATCCTCCTTGGCTCCTTTGGCTGGTTCTTCATGTGGTTCCTGCTGTTCATCCGGCAGATGCCCGTGATGGCCATCGCCGAGATCAAGGAAATCCTGCCACCGAAGATGCGCCGCGCGCATGTCGAGGCGCACCATGCGGCGCACGGGACCATCGGGCATCCGCTGCCTGCTGACGGAGGGACGCACTGATGCAGGGTGTCATCGCCGCCTTTGCCGAGCTGGACTCCACGGTGCACGCCATCGAGGACCTCCGGAAGCAGAATTTCCGTGACATCTCCGTCTTCAGCCCCGTGCCCCGGCACGAGCTGGAGGAGGCGATCGCCGCGCCCAACAGCAAGGTCCGTCGCTTCACGCTCATCGGCGGCCTGTGTGGTGTGACCTTCGGCTACTGGATTCCCATCTGGATCTCCGACTACTGGCCCATCGTCGTGGGCGGCAAGGCGGTGGCCAGCTGGATTCCGTATACCATCATCGGCTTCGAGCTGATGGTGCTCATTGGATCCCTGTCCACCGTCTTCGGCATGTTCGCGCTCTCGCGCATTCCCCGCCTCACCATGACGGTGGGTTACGATCCCCGGTTCAGTCACGGTGACTTTGGCGTCTGGGTTGCCGCCGGCCCCGATCGCGCTCCCGAGGCATCCGACCTGTTGCGCCGGCATGGTGCACTGGAGGTCCGCAATGAGCGCTGACCTGTGTCGTCCTGAGCGCAGCGAAGGACCTGCTTTCAAGTCGGTCCCCCGCCTCGCCGTCCTGTCCTTCGTGACCCTGCTGGGCGCCTGCTCCTGGTTCACGGATTTCAAGGAGCAGCCCAAGCACGATCCCTGGGAATCGTCGTCCGACACCATCGGCATGCGGGGAAACCCGCAGTTCTCGGTGCCGGTGTACGGAACGCTGATGCCGGGCTACGCCGTCTCGCGGGCGGCCTACCCGGGCGCCATCGACTCCATGGCGTCACTGCAGAATCCCGTGCCGGCGGACGCGCGATCGCTGCACAACGGGCGCCTGTACTACTCCATCAACTGCGCGGTCTGCCACGGCGACCTCGGCAAGGGTGACGGTCCCGTGACGAAGTACGGCCAGTATGTGGCCCCGCTCCTCGGCGCATCGGCTGAAAACCGCACCGACGGCTACATCTGGGGCATGATGCGCAATGGCCGCGGCGGAATGCCGTCGTACAACCGCATCGAGGAAATGGATCGGTGGGATGTGGTGAACTATGTGCGCGGCCTGCAGGGCAAGTACCAGGTTGCCAGCGGTCCTGTGGGCCTGCCTGGCGAAACAGGTGACAAGGTGCCGGGCTACACCCAGTTGGGTCCCTCGCGGCCGTCCCCGTACTACAAGCATGTCGGCTCGCAGGCCGACGCCACGCCCGGCTACGCCTTCCCACGTGCGGGCGCCGCCGCTGCCGTGGCACCAGCCGACTCCGTGCCCACCGCCATGCCCGTCATGACGCCCCCCACCACAGCGCCGAAGTCGGGAGGCGAACGGTGAGCCTGCATCAAGTCCATGTGCCCACGCGCGACGAAGTCGTTCGCGCGTACACCCGCCCCATCCCCAGGGCGCTCACGCTCTCCTGCGTGGCCCTCGCCGCAATCGGCGCGCTCACGTTCATCGTTGCGCTCCTGAGCGATGCGGACCGCGCATGGCGCGCCTACCATGTGAGCTGGCTGTTCTTCACGTCCCTCTCGTCGGCGGGAGTGATGTTCGTGGCCGTCCAGCGGATCACCACGGCACGCTGGTCGCGCGCGATCATCCGCTTCGAGGAAGGGTATGTCGCCTTCCTGCCGGTTGCCTTCGTCCTGCTGCTCTTCAGCGTCCTGCTCGGCAAGAACCACATCTTTCCGTGGACGCATGAAACGCCGCCCGTGGCGGAAAAGGTGCTCTGGTACAACGGCGGGTTCGTCACGCTCCGTGTCATCCTTGCCCTCGCGGTCATCACGGTGCTGTCACTGTGGTACATCTACACGTCGGTGCGGCTCGACGTGGGAGTGTTGCCCGAGGCTGGATCCCGCTGGGCGGCGGGACTGCGCGCCCGGATGCGCAATGGATTCCGTGACGAGCGTCGCGAACTGCACAGCACCCATTCGCTGCAGGGAAAGCTCGCGGTGTTCCTGGCACTCGCGTTCGGGTACGGCTGGACCATCCTTGCCTTCGATCTCTCGATGGGCCTGTCGCTGCACTTCCAGAGTACCCTGTATGGCTGGTGGTTCTTCATGGGTGCATGGCTCTGCGCCCTGACGCTCTTCACGCTGCTGGTGCTGGCATGGCGACGCTTCCTGGGTGCGGAAGCTCTCATTGGCGAGAACATCTTTCACGACCTCGGCAAGCTGTGCTTCGCCTTCACCGCGTTCTGGGGCTACCTCACCTTCAGCCAGTTCCTCATCATCTGGTACGGAAACCTGGGAGAGGAAACGCACTGGCCGCGACTTCGGCTCATCGAACCATGGGTGCACTTCTCCGTGTCGGCGGTGATGATGGTGTTCTTTGCGCCCTTCTTCGGCCTGCTCTCCCGTGCGGCCAAGGTGTTCAAGCCCACGCTCGCCCTCTTCACCACCATCAGCCTCGCCGGCATGTTCCTCGTGCGCTATCTCGAGGTCTATCCCTCGCTGTACGGCGAGGCGACGTCCAATCCGTTCGGCGTCTACGAGATTGCCATCATGCTCGGCTATGCGGGTCTCTGGGGCCTCTGCTACCTCGCGTTCATGAATGCATTTCCGCGCATGCGTGTCACGCTCATGACGAGCCCGTATCGCGACGAAGTGCAGGTGCCGGTGAACGCGGAAACGATGGAGCCGCTGCCAGCGCACGAATAGCCGCTGCGCTGCTGAAA
>JAYVNZ010000520.1:0-2304 GCA_043758185.1 Gemmatimonadaceae bacterium
GCCACGGCGGTACTGGGCTCGGCGATGATGCGCGCCTTGAGCGAGTCGGCGGTGGGCACCGTGCCCCAGTACTTCGTGTTCGGTGCGAAGAGGAGGTAGTCGTCGTGCTTCCATTCAACCAGCTTCCAGGGTCCTGTCCCAACGGGTGCCTCGCCGAAGTTGGCGGGGATGCGGTCCGGTGCGATGGACGCCACAGGCATGGCGAGCAGCTTGGGGAAGATGGCAAACGGTTCCTTGAGCGTGACCACGATGGTGGAGTCGTCCGGAACCGCGAGACCATCGATGGTGGCGGACTTGCCGTTGGCGAACTCCTTGGCGCCCTTGATGGGGTACAGGGGCCAGCCGCGGCCGCCCTTCACCTTGGGGTCGAGGACGCGCTGCCAGCTGAGTGCGACCTGCCGGGCCACGAACGGCGTGCCGTCGGTGAAGTGGACGCCCTGGCGCAGATGAAAAGTGTAGACGTCTCCTCCCGCCGAGATGTCCCATCGTGTGGCGAGGCCGGGTTCAACCTTGGCGTCCGGGGTGAACCTGGTGAGGCCGTCGAAGAGGTAGCCCACGGCGCGGCCGGTTGGTACGTCCGTGGACAGGGCCGGGTCCAGGGAGCGCGGATCGTAGTTGTCGCGCGAGTCGATGAGGGTGCGACGGCTGGCTCCGTCACCGGCACTTCCACAAGCGGCCACGAGCACGACCAGAAGCAGGGCGGTCCAACGGCGCATGATGTTCTGGCGTAAGCAGTTGACAGGGCTGTGAAGGCGCGAGAACTTACCCGCGTCAGGAACACGCGTCAATCGAGACACGCGCCCGCCGGATGCACTGCCGCGCGGGCGCCTCGTGTCTTCAGTTGCAAGTTACGTCCCTTTGCTCTTTCGCCGTTCACCGCGGGCCGCATGGCAGACTCGAAGGAAGTGTCGGAACGCCAATCCACGCGCCTTGATGGGTACGTCTATCGGCGGCCGCTGGAGGCGCGGGAACTGATTCCCGCAATCGGGGCGGGGCTCGTGACGGGCCTGGCGGCGTTCTACGTTGCACGACTGTTTCTCGAGCGCACGCCGCTGTTGCCGGAGGAGCGACGCCTGGGCAAGCATCACGCGTCCGGTCGCTCCACGGGATGATCGGCGGCAGGCGGCACGGAGGTGCGTGGCGTCGCGCCGCGCTCACCGCTGCCCTGCTGGCCTGTACGCCGCTGGTCTCCCGCGCGCAGTCGCTGGAGTGCGAGTCCGGGGAACGCGAGGTGCGTTCGCTGGAATTTCGTGGCAACTCGGCGTTTCGCGCGAGCGACCTCGCGCTGCGCGTGTCGACGACGCCCTCGGAACTGGTGCGCCGCGTGATTCGCGTGGGCGGCAGCAAGCACTGCCTGGACAGCGATGCGTTGCGACTCGACGTCGGTCGGCTGCGCGTCTTCTACCGTCGCCACGGCTATTTCTCGACGCGCGTGGACACTGTCGTTGCGCCGGTGCTCGACGGTTTCGGCGGAGTGCGCGTCACGTTCCAGCTGCATGAGGGCGAGCCCGTTCGCGTGGACACGTTGCGCATCACCGGCCTGGGCGACGTGGCCAGCATTGCGGATACCAGCACTCTCAGGCTGAGTCGCGGGATGATCTTCGACGTCACGCACATCCAGACGGCGATCGACTCCATCAAGGCGCGCCTGCGGAACAACGGCTTTCCACGCGGCGACGTGAACGCGGGGTATCGCGTGGACACCCTTACCAGGCTGGCCGTTGTGAACCTGGACGTGCTGCCGGGCCGGTTGGCTCGCATCGGGTCCATCCGCGTGAGCGACGATCCATTGCCCGGTGCGCCGCGTCGCCTTGGGGACGCCATCATTCGCCAGCTGCTGCCGGTGCGCGTGGGCGACCTCTATCGCGAGCGCGAGGTGATCGACGCGCAGCGCACACTGTACCAGACGGACTTGTTCCGCCACGTGGAAGTTGCCTTCGCGGTGGACAGCACGAAGGCCGGAGGGGATTCGGTGGTGGCGCTCAACGTGCTGGTGGCCGAGAACTATCTGCGGCAGGTGGATACGGAGGAGGGGTGGGCGGTGCTGGATTGCTTCAAGGCGCGTGTCCAGCTCACCGACAAGAACTTCCTCGGGGATGCGCGGCGCCTCGACCTGTCGGCGCAGGTGTCCAAGATCGGCTATGGCTCCCCCACGCGCGTGGCGTCGGGGAACCTGTGTGCTCCGGCGATTCGTGCCGACACCTTCAGCGCAAAGCTCAATTACTTCACGGGCGCCACGCTCCGCCTGCCGTCGTTGTTCGGCACACGCACCTCGCCAACGCTCTCCATCTACAGTGAGCGTCG
>JAYVNZ010000521.1:0-6927 GCA_043758185.1 Gemmatimonadaceae bacterium
CGAGCGGTATGTCAGGAGGGTACGCCATCGAACTGGTCAAGTGCATACCCGTGGGTGGTGGACTCGGAGGGGGCAGCGCGGACGCTGGTGGCGTGCTCCGTGCCCTCGACGCGATGAACGACGTCGCGCTGGGCTGGTCAACGCTGACTCGGATCGCGGAGCGGCTGGGTGCGGATGTGCCCTTCCTGACGAGTGAAGTTCCCTACGCGCTCGCCTGGGGTCGCGGCGAGCGGCTGCTTGCGCTCTCCCCGCCGCCTGTCCGCGACGTGGTGCTCGTCGTACCAGCCTTTGCCGTGCACACCGCGGCGGCCTTCGGATGGATCGCAGCACGCGAGGCGCAGCGCTCTGACGCGCGCGATCGGCTCACGCTGTTTACCGCGCAGGCACTGAGCGAATGGAGCGGCATCGGCGAGGTGGCGGGCAATGACTTCGAGGGCGTGGTGGCCGAGCGGCACGGTGTCGTAGCGACCTGTGTCGAGGCGCTGCGCACCGCTGGCTATCCGATCGCGATGCTCAGCGGGTCGGGTTCAACGGTATTCGGCATCGCGGGAGAGGGGCGCGCGGGAGCGAATTCGAGGCTGCTGCTTTCCGACGCGGGCGATGGAGCGCGCTACATTCACACCCGAACGGCCGTGCGAGTTGAGCCCGTCGTCGTGATCGAGTAGGTTTGTGGGCTTGTGGAGCCTGCTGCCCCTTCGTCCAACGGCAGGACAGCGGCCTTTGGAGCCGCGAATCTTGGTTCGAATCCAAGAGGGGCAACTGCGGTGCGCCGTGTTTGACCAAGTCGCTGCACTACTTTAGCTTACAGGGCTCTACATGGACGGCCTCGCAGTACCTGCGCACGGGTTCAAGCTGTTGTCGGGTACGGGGAACCGTCCGCTGGCAGAAGAGATTGCGAAGCAACTGGGTATCGGACTGTGCAAGGTGACGTGCAACCGGTTCGCAGACGGCGAGATCTTTGTCCGCATCGATGAGAACGTTCGCGGCAATGACGTGTTCATCGTGCAGAGCACCAATCCGCCGGCCGAGAACATCATGGAGATGCTGCTCCTGATCGACGCGGCGAAGCGGGCAAGCGCGGCGCGCGTCACGGTGGTCATGCCGTACTACGGGTATGCCCGGCAGGACCGCAAGGACCAGCCGCGGGTGGCCATCGGGGCCAAGCTGCTGGCGAACATGATCACGGAGGCGGGCGCCGACCGGGTGCTGGGCATCGATTTCCATCAGCACCAGTTGCAGGGGTTCTTCGACATTCCCGTCGATCACCTCTATGCGATGCCGGTGTTGACGCAGCACTTCAAGAAGAAGCAGTTGAAGGACACGGTGGTGGTGGCGCCGGATGTGGGATCAGCCAAGATGGCACGCGGGTTCGCGAAGCGGCTGGATGCCTCGCTGGCCATCATCGACAAGCGCCGGCCCCGTGCGAATGTGAGTGAGGTAGTGAACGTCGTTGGTGAGGTGGAGGGGCGTGATTGCATCCTCGCCGACGACATGATCGATACCGCGGGTACCATTTCGGAAGCGGCGCATGCGCTGATGCGGCTGGGTGCGAACTCGGTGTACGCGTGCGCGACGCATGCGTTGCTCAGCGGGTCGGCGATCCAGCGGTTGAAGGATTCGCCAATCGTGGAGATCGCTGTGACCGACACGATCCTGCTGCCACCGGAGCGGCAGTTCGACCGTCTGACGATCCTGTCGGTGGGTGAGTTGCTCAGCAAGGCCATTCGGTATACGCACGCGGAACAGAGCGTGAGTTCGTTGTTCGAGTAGGTGCGGGGGACGGGGGACGGGGGACGGGTTGTTCCTGGTGGGATCAAGTAGTCGGCGCAACTGCCGTCCCCTGTCCCCCGTCACGCGAGCGTCAGCGAGCAGGCCGTCACGCGAGCGCGAGCGAGCAGGCCGTCAAGCGAGCGCGAGCGAGCAGGCAGTTGTAGTAGTATCCCGCGATACGCCACCTGTTGGTGGCGCCGGCATGGTAGGGCGGACGCAGCCGCCTGAGAGTCGCACCGGTTTCGCGGTTCGCTGCAGTCGAAGAACGCATCATCAGGACATCATCAATGGCAAAGGCAAACGCAACACTCAGCGCAGAGATGCGCTCGGATTCCGGCAAGGGCGTCGCGCGCAAGCTGCGCGCAGCAGGCCGCGTCCCCGGAATCGTCTATGGCCACGGCCGTGAGCCGCAGTCCCTGTCCGTCGTCGCGCGCGACCTCGACAAGCTGCTGGGCTCCATCGCCGTCAGCAGCACCGTTGTCGAGCTCGGGCTGGGCGGCGCCACCACCAAGACCCTCATTCGCGAGATCCAGCGGCACCCGTTCAAGAAGATGATCATGCACGTCGACTTCCAGGAACTGGTCGCCGGCGAGAAGGTCATCGTGGACCTGCCCCTCGTGTTCGTGGGCGTGCCCGAAGGCGTGCGCCTCAGCGGCGCGCTGCTCGAGCAGATCCTGCACAAGGTTGAAGTGCGCGTCGACCCGGCGAACATTCCCAACCACATCGACGTGGACGTGTCGCACCTCGCGATGGGCCACTCGCTCCACATTCGCGACCTCGAGCTGCCTGCCGGCGTGGAAGTGCTGTCGGAAGAGGATGCGACCATCTGCGCCGTGATCGCGCCGCGCGCCGCCGTCGAGGCTGCCGCTGTCGAGCCGGGCGCCGCCGAGCCGGAGCTCATCCGCAAGGCGAAGGAAGACGAGGACGCGAAGTAACATTCGCGCGCTCCTTGCTGCACTTGCGCGACGGCTTCGCCCTACCGGGGCGGAGCCGTCGTCGCATCCAGACCACGAGATGTCACCCATGAAGGTGCTGCTTGGCCTCGGCAATCCCGGAAAGGAGTACGAGCACACCCGCCACAACGTGGGCTGGTGGCTCGTGGACTACCTGGCAGACCGCTGGCACTTCGACGGCTGGAAGAAGGACGGACAGGCGAAGGTGGCGCAGGGCCAGCTGATTGGCGTGAAGGAAGCCGTGCGCCTCATCAAGCCGCAGACGTACATGAACCTGTCCGGCGGGGTGCTGGTGCAGTATGCGCGGCGCCCGTTCTGGTCAGCGGCGAATGATCTGATGGTGATCTCCGATGATGTCGCGATTCCAGCCGGCACATGGCGCATTCGCGCCGAGGGTGGAGCGGGCGGACACAACGGACTCAAGTCCATCCAGCAGGCGATCGGCACGCAGCAGTACCCGCGCCTGCGCATCGGCGTCGGCGATCCCGAACGGGTGGCTGGGGGGCCGCTGACGGACTTTGTGCTCGGCGCGGTGGGGAAGCGTGATGCAGAGGCGATACGCGGATTGTTTCCGGTGATGGCGGAGGCGGTCGAGGCGTTTGTGCGAGATGGGGTGAAGGGGGCGCTGGATGTGCAGTCGCGCGCTGCTCCTCCCAGGGACCGGTGATTGAACCGGGTAACAGCGGTCAGGTGCTCAGGTCTCGGCTTCAGCACACAGGTTTTTCAGGGGGTGTGGCGTAAAGAGAACGTGACTCCCACACCCCCTTGTGTTCCTGTCCGCTGAAGCTGAAACCTGAGCAGCTGCCTGCTGTTGCCCGGTTTGGCTCGGCATTGAGTTCATTTGAATGCGCCGACGAACCGCGCGACCAAGGGAATTGAGTATCCGCTTCACCTGATCGGCATCCGCAAGCACGGTCGCACTCGCGCGGTCGTCAATGCACCCAAGTGCAGCCGCGAGCAGCAGGTGGTTGTCGACTTCGCGCGCCGACCCAAGCGCGATGTCGAGGAATCGACCGAACTCCGCCTCTGTTGGCTTGCCGGCGCCCTCAGCGATATTCGCTGACACCGAATCCACCGCGCGAAGCAGCTGAGGACGCAACCCGGGCGTGGAACGAAAGTCAGCTCCGCTCGAGACACTGTTGACACTGACAGCGAGTGCATGCGCCTTTTGCCAGGCGATTAGCTTTCGGAAATCTCGCATGGTGCATCGTGCCACCCGGCGCAGCAGCCCGCGACATCAATTCCCGCACAGCCAGCACGTTTCCATGCTCAAACTCGGTATCGTCGGCCTCCCCAACGTCGGCAAGTCCACGTTGTTCAATGCGCTCACCAGCGCTGGGGTCCTCGCCGCGAATTACCCCTTTGCCACGAAAGACCCCAACATCGGCCGGGTAAACGTTCCCGACGATCGGCTCACCGACCTCGCCCGCGTCGTCCAGCCGCAGCGCACCGTCCCTGCCGCCGTGGAGTTCGTGGACATCGCCGGCCTCGTAGCCGGCGCAAGCAAGGGTGAAGGACTCGGGAACCAGTTCCTCGCCACCATCCGCGAGACTGACGCCATCGTGCACGTGGTCCGCTGCTTCGACGATGATGACATCCTGCACGTGATGGGCTCCGTCGATCCGGTGCGCGATCGAGAGGTGATCGAGTTCGAGCTCGCGCTCGCGGACCTCTCCACCGTCGAGAAGCGACTCGATCGCGTGAAGCGTTCCGCAAAGACAGGGGACAAGGAGGCACTCGCTGAACTGCCCACTCTCGAGCGCGCCCATGAGTTCCTCAAGGAAGGCAAGGGACTGTGGGAAGCAAAGCTCGACGCGGAGCAACTCGCGCTGCTGAAGCCCCTCTCCCTGCTCACGGCCAAGCCCATCCTGTATGCGGCCAACGTCACCGACGCGGAACTCTCCGGCGAGGAAGGCCCGCACCTGCTCGCGCTGCGCAAGGCCATCGAGGCCAGTGGTGAGCTTGCGGAGATCGTGCCCTTCTCCGCCAAGATCGAGAGTGAGTTGGCCGAGCTTCCCCTGGAAGACCGGCAGGAGTTCCTGGCCACGCTGGGACTCGAGAGCGCGGGACTGGATCGGCTGATCAAGGGTGGATTCCACCTGCTCGGCCTGCAGACGTACTTCACGGCCGGCGAGCAGGAAGTGCGCGCGTGGACCATCCATCGCGGTGACACCGCACCGCAGGCCGCCGGCGTCATTCACTCCGACTTCGAGCGCGGCTTCATCAAGGCCGAGACCGCGGGCTACGATGACTTCATCGGGCACGGCGGCTGGAAGGGCGTGAAGGACAAGGGGTTGATGCGGCAGGAAGGCAAGGAGTATGTCGTGAAGGATGGCGACGTATTGCTCTTCCGCTTCAACGTCTGACAGGACGTGGGAAACGATTTCGATCCCCGCCGTCCGGCTGGAGCCTCGTGCCGGATACCGCTGTAGCGATCCCCCCGGTACGCAGTACATCGTCCCACAGCGCAACCGGGGTTCAGGTTTCAGCTCCTCAGGTTTCGGCCTCAGGGGACAGCAAGCCAAGGGGATGTGGCGTTCGCATTTCGGTACGCCACACCCCCTCGCTGAAGCCGAGACCTGAGCACCTGATCGCTGTTACCCGGTTCAATCAGTGATCGCTGAGAGGACCAGCGCACGACCGCGCGTTCAGCGCCCTGGTCATCTGCCCGCCCCCTACGATCGTGGACCCATCCACTCCAACTGGGCACGTTGATTTATCTCAGGCTCCGATACTGCTTTCGCGCTGAGACAATGCGTCCCGGCTGCCACCCCGCTCAGTCCTCGACTCTCGCCATGCGTCAATCAATGCCGCAGACTCGCCGCTTTTCGCTACGTACCGCGAACGCCCTGCTGAGGCACGCGGCGACTCCAGCGATCGCGGCGATGCTGTTGATCGCATCGGGCACGCTGCTCCTGCCCGCGCCAGCGCGAGCGCAGGGCGGAATCGTGCCGGATACCACACGCTTCCAGCAGGACATCCTGGCGGAAGGGGTGTTCAATGAGCCCACCGAAATCGCGATCATGGGCAACGGACGGGTCCTCATTGCCGAGCGCCGGGGAACGCTGAAGCTGTACGACCCGCACCGTCATGACACGCGCGACCTGACGGGTCTGCCGGCGATGAACACCACCGACGAAAACGGGTTCATCGGTCTCGCGCTCGATCCGGGGTTCGAGAAGAACCATTGGATCTACGTGAACCACTCACCTGCGATCGGCGACCGGCACCGGCTCTCCCGCTTCACACTCGTCGGCGATTCACTGCGCGACGAACGCCAGATGTTCGACGTCAAGATCGACGCGGGGTGTTGTCACACCGGCGGTTCCATCGCCTTCGATCGCGTCGGCAACCTGTTCGTGTCGTACGGCGATAATTCCAGTCCCTTCATCGCCGGCGACTACGCCCCGATCGACCCGACGCCCGGCAAGGAGCTCGCGGATGCGCTCCGCTCGGCGGGCAACACGCAGGACCTGCGCGGCAAGATCCTTCGCATCCGTCCGACGGCCGACGGCAAGTACACGATTCCCGCAGGGAACCTCTTCGCCACACCAGAGGAAGGGCGCCCGGAGATCTACGTGATGGGCAACCGGAATCCGTACCGCATCAGCGTCGATTCCCGGACTGGCTTCCTGTACTGGGGCGAGATCGGGCCGGACGCGCGCGCCGATTCCACCCTTGGACCACGCGGATACGACGAGGTCAACCAGGCACGGCGTGCCGGAAATTTCGGCTGGCCGATGTTCATTGCCGACAACCAGGCGTATCGCAATTACAACTTCACCACGAAGGCGCTGTTCGACTTCTTCGATCCAGCGCATCCGGTGAATACATCGCCGCACAACACGGGCGCGAAGGTATTGCCCCCGCCGCAGCCGGCGATGATCTACTACCCATATGCGAAGAGCGACAAGTTTCCTGCGGTAGGCGACGGTGGACGTGCGGCGATGGCGGGGCCCGTGTATCACGCCTCGGATTTCGCGAGCTCACGGGTGAAGCTGCCGGACTACTATGACGGGACACTCATCCACTACGAATGGATGCGCGGATGGATGATGGCCACCACCCTCGCGGCGAACGGGGACTACGTGCGCATGGAGCCGATGCTGAGCCAATTCCGCTTCGATCATCCGAGCGATGTGAAGATGGGGCCGGATGGCTCGCTGTACGTGATGGAGTATGGCACGTACTGGTTCGCCAAGAA
>JAYVNZ010000522.1:0-3095 GCA_043758185.1 Gemmatimonadaceae bacterium
GTCGGCCCATCCCACAGCAGCTCCACGCCGAGCGCTGCCGCGGCTGAGTCGGCGCCCTTGCGCGCGCTGATGAAATAGGGATCGCCCTTGGCCTTGGGCATCATGGCAATGACCGCCTTGTGTGCGACCGGGGCACGTTGTTCGCCTGGCGAGGGTGTGCCAAACGGGTACGTGATGCTGCTGCTCACCGGAGGCAGCGACCGCACGAGCATCCAGTTGCTCGCCGCGACAATCAGCGCGCCAGCAAGAATGACCGCGCTCAGGAAAGCGACCTGGGAATTGCGCACGTCGATCTGCTCCGTTGCAAGGGGGGTGGATCGGGTGGCTGGCCCAGCGTGTCGAGTGAAGAGGTCCACCGTGATGGTACCAATAAGCAGCGCACCGGTGAGGATGCCCGCCAATTCCGCTGGCTGGCCGGTGAGACGCAGCCCATTCTGTAACAGTGCGATGCTGAACAGGCCCAGCACGGTGCCAAGGATGGTGCCGCGCCCGCCGAAGATGGATGCGCCGCCAAGCACCACGGCGGTGATCGCCATCAGTTCATAGCCCGTTCCCGCGTCAGACTTCGCCTGCCCAAGGTGCGCCACGTAGATCACCGCCGCGAGACTTGCCGCGAATCCGGATAGCACGTACACAGTGGCGAGCCGACGTCGGACGGGAATGCCGGCGAAGCGCGCGCCCTCCGGAGAATGACCGATGGCGTAGAGCGCCCGCCCCACGCTCGTGCGGTGCAGCCACCATGCACCGGCCAGCGCCGACGCCACCAGCAGGAAGAGTTGCGTGGGCACGCGACCCCACACGTATCCCTGTCCCAGCGCGAGAAACACGGCCGGAAAGCCGGAATAGTGCTGCACGCCTCCCGTTGCACCCTCGGCGATGCCGCGAAACAGCGAGAGCGTGCCCAGGGTCACGATGAGCGGCGGAAACTTCATGCGCGCGATCATGAACGCGTTGAGCGCTCCACCGGCGACGCCAAGCGCCAGCGTCGCCGCAACGGCCAAAGGCAGTGGGAGTGCTGCGTCGTGCCAGAGATAGCCGAGGCTCACCGCCGCCAGTCCCATCATCGATCCCACCGAGAGATCGATGCCTCCCGTGACGATGATGGGCGTGAGCGCAAGCGCCAGCAACCCGATCTCCACACTCAGCCGCGTGATCTCGAACGCGTTGCCCCACGTGGCAAAGTTGTGTCCCGCCATGCCGAACACCAGGCACTCCGCGAGAATCACGAGCACCAGCACCCATTCGTTGTTGGGGCACAGTCGCTCGCGGAGCGACGCGCGATCGTCGTTCTCAGCGAGCACTGGCACCGGACTGGCGAAGGGTGCGTTGCGTCATGCGCGCGACAGCTACATCGGCCACGAGCGCAGCAAGGATGATCACCCCCTGGATGGCCTTGCCCCAGAACGGGCTGATGCCGACGTATGTCGTCGCCGTGCCGATGGTGCCGAGTAGCAGCACGCCGATGAGCGTGCCCAGCACCGACCCGCGCCCGCCGGTGATGGCTGTGCCTCCCACCACCACTGCTGCCACTGCCTGCAACTCGAGCCCCGTGCCCGCATTGCTCGGCACCGCCGAGAAGCGGACGGCATTCAGCACCGCGCCGACGGCCACGAGCGCGCCCGTGATCGTGAACACCATGAGCGTCACGCGCGCTGGATCGATCCCAGCCAGCCGCGCCGCCTCGTTGGCGGAACCGACGGCGTACACGGTGCGCCCAGCGCGGAGGTTGCGCAGTCCCCAGCTGAACGCAGCGAGCAACGCGAGGGCACTCCCCACGATGAGCGCCTGCGCAACAGATGGTGCCATTCCAAACCACTGGAAGTTGGCGGGCAGGTCCTGCACCCACGCGCCGTCCGTTGCCCACCGCAGTGCATCGCGCCAGGCAACGAGCATCGCCAACGTCACGATGATCGACGGGAGCCCGAGTGTACCGACGAGCACACCGTTGAGCGCACCCATCACTGCGCCAATGGCAATCACGATCACGGGAACGAGCGCCATGGGCACGCCCATCTTCGCCAGGAGACCTGCCGCGACACTGCACACGGCGAACTGCGAGCCGACCGAAATGTCGATCTGGCCAACGAGGATCACCAGCGTCATCCCGATGGCGACGGGCAGCACGGGCGCATTGTTCAGCGCCAGATCGCGCAGGTTCGCCATGCTGAAGAACGAAGGCGCGGCGCCGAGGACGGCCAACAGCACGGCGACGAGCGCCACCGCTGGCGGGAGTTCGCGGCCGAACCGGCGGATAGTCACGCGATGCCTCCGCCCGACGCGACGAGCGCGGTGAACTCGCTTGTGTGCTGGCCGAGCGCTCGCGCCAGGATCCGCTCGGGAGTTGCACCGGCGGCGTCGACCACACTCACCACCGTGCCGCCCTGCATGACAGCGATGCGGTCACTCATGCCCAGGATTTCAGGCAGCTCGGACGAGATCATCAGGATGGCCACACCCTGCTCGGCGAGATCCATCATCAGCGCATGGATCTCGGACTTGGCGCCCACGTCGATGCCTTGCGTGGGCTCGTCGAGTATGAGCACCGACGGGCGCGTCACCAGCCAGCGGCTGAGCGCAACCTTCTGCTGGTTGCCGCCAGACAGCGTGGAGACGAGCGACCGGATCGACGCGGCCTTCACACCAAGACGCTGCGTGTAGTCCCGCGCGAGTTCGCGCTCCCGGCCAAAGTCGAACGCGCCGAAGTGCGTCAGGTTGCTCAGCGCCGCGAGGGTGATGTTCTCGCTCACCGGCATGTCGAGTACCACGCCGTGCCGCCGCCGATCTTCAGGCACGTATGCGATGCCGTGCGCAATGGCGTCCGCAGGCGACCCGATGCGTACGCGCGCTCCACGCATGAGGATCTCGCCGGTGTCTGCTGGGGTGAGGCCGAAGATCACGCGCGCCAGTTCCGACCGGCCAGCGCCCACCAGGCCCGACACACCGACGATCTCGCCAGCACGCACGCTGAAGCTCACGTCCGTGGTACCCGACTCCCGACAGCCCACGCCGCGAAGCTCCAGCACGGTGTCGCCCAGCGGCACCGCCCGCTTGGGAAACACCGACGACAGCTCGCGCCCCACCATCATCTGGATGAG
>JAYVNZ010000523.1:0-2302 GCA_043758185.1 Gemmatimonadaceae bacterium
GGCGTTTCCGTTGCGCGAGTGGGACGCTTTCGACAATTGTGACCTACCGCACACTTTTTGTCCCTTATTGCTGTGCTTTTGACCTAATGAACGAAAGTGTAACAGTCTGAGCCCTTGTCGGTAATCCTGTCCCTCCTATATTCCCTCCATGTGAGACGACCGGACAGAGTGGGAGAGCATGGCGTGACCATCTCATCCGCCGAGCGTCTTGAGATTGAGACTGTATAGGAATCAGACAGTATTGCAGTACCGCTCGTGCTAGGTTGCCTGCTTGAACATTCATTCGCCTCATCCGGGAATCGCAATGTCGCTCACTATCGCTCTTTCGATGTCCAGCCTTCGCCCGCGACTCGGCATGACTGCCCTGGCGCTACTGGGTATGGCGCTTGTGCCGGGGCGTTCCTTCGCCCAGACATGCCAGGCGACCGCACCGTCCGGAGCCCCGACGTGCAACACTGTGCTGAATGCATCGGCGACTGTCGCCCACCTGCTGCAGCTCACGGTCACGGGCGGCGCACAGACGACACTCGCTCCACCAGTGGTGACGTCGTACGACTCGTCCGCGGCCGCAGGATCTCCGGATGCGTATCCGGTGGGTGCCACGGGCCCCGTGCTCACCGTCAAGGCGAACCGTGGCTGGCAGCTCAACATCAAGGCGCAGAACGCGTACTTCACCTTCACGAAGGACGCGACGTATGGCCTCTGTCGCCCAGGTGACGCCACGGCAACCTGTACGTCCTCGTCCAGTTCGCCCCTCGGCAAGACTGCGGCAGACCTCGCGTGGTCGCTGAATGCGGCGACATCGTTTGCCGGGTTGACCACCACGGCCGCGACAGTGAGCAGTAACGCGACGGGGTCCAGCGCCACCAACACGATCTATTTCCGCACCAAGTGGTTGTACGCCTCCGACGTTCCCGGCACGTATGTCCTGCCGGTCATCTATACGGTAGTCGGCCAGTGATTTCGTTGTCTTCCTCCGCATCTCATTCTTCAAGGAGTTTCGTCATGCGCCCGATCAGACTGTTTGCGCTCGCCCTGGTTTTGTCACCCTCGCTGTTGCTGGCCCAAGCGTCGGACTCCACGTGCACAGCCACCGCGGCTGGGGTGGAGAATGCCGGTAATCGCCCCACCTGCGGCATCAACCGTAACGCGACGACGACGCTGTCGAGCATTCTCCGCCTTGCACTGGTGAGCGGTGCGGTGATCGACCTGCAGGCGACCGATACCCTCGCGTACGAGAAGACGCGGACGGCAGCCGCCGGAACTGGTACGACCGGCACGGCAGTAGCCACGCCGGCCTCGCTGCAGGCTGCGAGCGCACGCGATTCCGTCATCGTGCTGGCGAACCGTCCGTACATCCTCACGATTGCCGCCACGACGAACGCATTCAAGTTCGACAAGGACGCGTCGGGCTACAATGTCTGCCGCAACACGCCCGTCTCGACGAACGGCTGCGCGGCCAGTGGCGAAGCGTTCATCGCCAAGCCGATTGGCGATTTGTACTGGTCGGGCGGCGCACAGGCTTCTCTCATTCAGATCACGGGCCCGGCGACGCCGGCAACGGTCAGGACGAAGACCACGGGTGGCGAGCGTTACGCCACGGGGATCGCGTTCAAGAGCGCGTGGTTCTATGACACCGACATCCCGGGCGTATACACCGCGACCGTCCGCTACACCGTCACGGGTCAGTAAGCAGCGTTCCACTCACGGCATCCCAGGTTCTCATGCACACGCACCTGCGATTCCTGTTCATTGTCTCGGCCTGTGTCGTGGGGGGGACTGTTCCCCTCCACGCGCAGACCTTCTGCGAGGCAACGGCGCCCTCGTCGGTGCCGACCTGCTCGCGCAACACGACGGCCACGGCGGTGGTGCCGCAGATCATCCGCATGGAACTGAGTACGCTCACCACCGCCATGCAGTCGCCCGATGTGGCACAGTTCGACTCCACGCGTACCGCCACGTCGCTCGACCAGTTGCCGCTCACCACCGGGCCGCTGGTGACCGTCAAGTCCAATCGTCCGTGGAACCTGAAGATCGAGGCCGCCTCGCCGACCTTCGAGTTCAAGCCGGACGCTATCTATCTGGTGAATCGTGCGAGTCTCAAGTCGGCGGCCGACCTCTCCTGGTCCACCGCCGTGAATTCCGGGTTCGTGCCGCTGAGTGCCACCACGCCGACGAATGTGATGTCCAGCGCCGCGGGCGGATCATTCACTCAGTTCACGATGTACTATCGTACGAAGTGGGATTACGCCACTGACGCCCCGGGATCCTATGCGCTCAACGTGTCATACACAATCACGGG
>JAYVNZ010000524.1:0-4218 GCA_043758185.1 Gemmatimonadaceae bacterium
CGTACGGGCGGAAATGAAGGCGGGACGGTTCGCGGCGCTGGCTCCAGTCCGATAGTCGTGCCGTCGATTCCCCTGGCGGACGTTGCAGCTCATCTCGACGCGCTTCTGCGCACGTCGGATATCCCGGACTATGATGGGGCACTGAACGGCGTTCAAGTCGAGAACTCCACTCCCGTCACGCACGTCGCCGTTGCGGTGGATGCGTCGCTGCTCACCATCGAGGCCGCGGTCACGGCAGGGGCGAATCTCCTGGTGGTTCATCACGGACTGTTCTGGTCCGGGCCCCAACCGCTGCAGGGTCGTGCGTACGCGCGAATCCGGCAACTCATTACCAACGACGTGGCTGTCTACAGCTCGCACCTGCCACTCGACCTCCATCCGGTCGTCGGGAACAATGCGCTCCTGGCGCAGGCACTCCACCTGCAACCATCCGGTGGCTTTGCCAGGTACAAGTCCGTCGACATCGGACTGACGGGCACTGCCGACGTGGCGTCCGACGATCTCGCCGCGCGCGCGGACACATTAGCGCGTGCCGAGGGGGGCCACCTTGTGAGCGTTGGCCTGACGCGCGGCCGGCGCACGCGACGGTGGGCCGTCTGTTCAGGGGCAGGGGCGTCGAGCGCGACGCTGCGTGAAGCCGCCGCCGCTGGGGTAGACACGCTCATTGCCGGGGAAGGTCCGCATCATACCGCAGTAGAAGCCGCAGAGCTCGGAATCGCGGTGCTCTACATGGGCCATTACGCCACGGAGACGTTCGGCGTGCGTGCCCTCGGTGCCGAGCTTGCGCGCCAGTTCGGGTTGCCATGGACATTTGTCGCCGCTCCCACTGGCTTGTAGCACGTGACCGTCGCAGACGCACCACCAGCTCTGGCCCTGAGTCGCATCACCAAGCGATACGGTCGGATGACGGCGCTCGACGACGCCAACCTCGTGGTGCGACCCGGGACCGTCCACGCACTCCTTGGCGAGAATGGCGCGGGCAAGACGACGCTCATGCACATTGCTGCTGGTCTGGAGCGAATGGACGCAGGCGTGGTGCAGGTGGGAGGTCGCGAGGTCAGAGTTGCCTCGCCGGGGGTTGCGCGCATGGCCGGCATTGGAATGGTGCACCAGCACTTTACGCTTGTTCCTGCCATGACCGTGGCCGAGAACCTCGCCCTGGGTGGTAGCGGGTTGCGGCGCGCACGTGCGATGGCGGAGCGTGTGGAACGCGTCGCCGAAGCGACGGGTTTGCAACTCGACCCGCACGCCCGGGTAGAGTCGCTGCCGGTGAGTGCCCAGCAACGAGTCGAGATTGCCAAGGCGCTTGTTCGTGACGCGACTGTGCTCATTCTGGATGAGCCGACGGCTGTGCTTGCGCCACCCGAAATCGAAGACCTGCTGCGGTGGATTCGCGCATTTGCTGACCGCGGAGGTGCAGTGGTGCTCATCACGCACAAGCTGCGCGAGGCAATTGCGGTCGCGGACGATGTGAGCGTCCTCCGCCACGGGCGTATCACATTTACTGGCGCGGCGGTGACTGCCTCGACGGAACAGCTCACGGCAGCGATGATCGGCGCGGCTGACATGGGAACAGTCGTGGCGGCTCCAACACCTTCGGTTGGCACGCCGGTAGTGTTCGACGCGCGGAACATTGCCATAGCCGACCATGAGGGCAGGGTGGCGATTCGGGATGCGACCTTCGTTGTGCGAGCCGGGGAGATCGTTGGAATTGCGGCCGTGGAAGGGGCTGGTCAGCACGCGTTGCTTCGCGCGCTGGCCGGGAGGTATTCGGTGTGTGGTGGTGTGTTGAAGCGGCCCGGGAATGTCGGGTTCGTGCCGGAGGATCGCGAGCGCGACGCTGTCATGCTCAATCGCTCGCTTGCCGACACCGTTGCGCTTCGCGGTGCCGGCGAGCGACGCGGTCGAATCGCATGGACGGCGATGCGAGCACGCAGCGATGAACTCATTCGCGCCTATGATGTGCGCGCACCGGATTCGCACATGCTGGTACGGGAACTGTCTGGCGGAAACCAGCAGCGACTCGTGCTGGCGCGTGAACTCGAGACGACATGGGATTGCCCGGCGCCGTGCGCGCTCGTGGCGGAGAACCCAACCCGCGGCCTGGATTTGCGTGCCTGTGCTGCTGTGCACCAGCGGCTGCGCAATGCCTGCGCCGGGGGTGCGGCGGTGGTTGTGTACTCGAGCGACCTCGACGAACTGATGTCGCTCGCCGCGCGCGTCCTGGTGGTATTCAACCACCAGGTGCGTGATGTACCTCTGGACCGCGACACAATCGGTCGCGCCATGCTCGGCCTCAACGAGAGCAGCCGGCCTTGAACTGGCGATCTCCATTGCAGCGCGCTTTGCTTGTCGTTGCGAGTGTGGCATCAGTTGTTGCTCTGGCGCTGATGCTGCTCTTCGCGGGTGGGTTTCCCCCGGGGCAGGCCCTCGGTGCACTCTGGCTTGGATCGGTCGGATCCTGGTATTCCATAACGTCTGCCACCTTGGTCCGCAGCATTCCGCTGATGTTCACCGGTGGTGCAGTCGCCATCGCGTTTCGCGCCGGTGTGTTGAATATTGGCGCCGAAGGACAACTGCTTGCGGGTGCTTCCGCAGCGACAGCAATTGCCCTTGCGTTTCCACATGGCGGTGCAGCGACAACCGGGCTGGCGTTGTTGATCGGGGCGGCAGCGGGTGGCGCGTGGGCAGGAATCGCCGCGTTCCTGCGCGCGCGCTTCGGCGTGCTCGAAGTCATCAGCACCATCATGCTCAACTTCATCGCCGTGCACGCGGTCTCGTCGCTGGTTCGCGGTCCCTTGCAGGAGCCTACCCGCGTTTATCCGCAGACGGCGGCAATCGCGTCTTCCGTCCACCTGTCTCGGTTGCCTGGCGGCGGCCGTCTTCACGCGGGAATTATCCTGGCCCTTCTTGTGCTTGGCGTGAGCGGGTGGGTCTTTCGTCGAACCGCCTATGGGTTCCGATTGCTCGTGACTGGAGAGAGTCGCAGTGCGGCAACAAGCGCCGGACTGGTGGATGTGGAACGAACCATCTGGGGCGCCTTCGTCTTCAGCGGCGCACTTGCCGGTATTGCGGGCGCGGTCGAAGTGCTCGGCGTGACGTTCGCCTTGTACGACAATATTTCTCCAGGGTACGGCTACACGGCCATCGCCGTCGCACTGTTGGCGGGTTTGGACCCGTGGCGTGTGATCGTGTCGGCGCTCCTCTTTGGCGCGCTGGAAGCTGGCGGCGGAGCGATGCAGCGAGACGCTGGCGTACCCGCCGTGCTCGTGTCCGTGATCGAGGCGGTGCTGATCCTTGGCGCCCTCGCCATTCGCGCTGTTCGCTGGCGCGCGGTGCGGGGCGGCGCATTCCTCGAGGAGGCGCCCACATGAGCTCTGTTGTGGCACCGTTTCTGGCCGCCAGCATTCGAACGGCGACACCGCTGGCTCTCGCGGCACTCGGGGAGTTGTTGGTTGAGCGCGTTGGGCTCATCAACATTGGCCTCGAGGGGGGGATTCTGGCCGGTGCGTTCGGCTCGCTCCTTGGGGCAACGGCGGGAGGGGTGTCGGCAGGCTACGCCGGTGCAATGGTCGCCGGCCTGTTGGTGTCTGCCGTCTTCGCGGTGTTTGTCGTGTGGTTGCGCGCGGACCAGATCATTACCGGCACAGCACTCACGCTCTTGAGTGTGGGTGTTACTGGTACCTTGTATCGCGGATTGTACGGCGCCAATGGCGTAGCGCTCAGCGTACCAACCAGTGCCACGGTTGCGATACCGGGCCTTTCTGCTATTCCCCTTCTCGGTCAGGCTCTCTTTGCGCAACCACCAATCACCTACTTCGTCTATGTATTGGTTGCGGCCATCGCCTGGTTCATGAACAGCACACATATGGGCTTGGCAATCCGGGCGATTGGCGAAAGGCCGGAGGCCGCCCGAGTTGCCGGCGTGCAGATCGAGCGCATGCGCGTGCTTGTAATACTCGTTGGCGGCGCGCTCGGCGGGCTCGCCGGGGGAGCACTGGTGCTCGCACAGGCTGGGACGTTTGCGGAAGGGATGTCCGCGGGGCGCGGATTCATCGCAATCGCCATCGTGGTACTTGGACGATGGAAGCCCGTGGGTGTGGCGCTGGCCGCCCTGGTATTCGGCGCTGCAAGTGCGTTGCAGTTCGGTGTTCAGTCAATGGGATGGCACGTTCCGTATTCGCTCTTCCTCGCCATCCCGTATCTGCTCACTCTTCT
>JAYVNZ010000525.1:0-30114 GCA_043758185.1 Gemmatimonadaceae bacterium
GGTGATGATGACGGCGACACCGAAGCCGCCGGTAGTGAGGAATCGGAGAACTAAACAGGTGGCGGTCGGGCAGCCGCGCGCCGGGCTGTCCGACCTCGATCCGCTGCACTACCTTAGCGGGCTCCAGCACCCGCTAACCTTGCGCATGTGAGAAGCACGGCCGAGCTCGACGAATCCCTGCTCACCACCACCCTGATCGGCAATACGCTCGAGCTTCCCTCGACGACGCCGGAAATGGTGGAGGCGCTGCGCCACGACCGCGAGCTCCTCGTGCGCGAGGCGCTCCTGTGGCAGCGGTGGGGGCGCTACCTCGCCCTTGGTGCGATCATCGCACTCGCGCTCGCGGTCGGGGACGATGCTTCGCACAAGCTCGTGCCCATCGCGCTCACATCGCTGGCATACGCCGCCTGCGTCGCCATCACATCGCGCGTCATCAGCCGCACCGAGGTCGTGCACGAACACCGGCTGCCCGCACTGCTCATCACGGCCGACATCACCGCCCTCGCCACCCTCATCTGGCTCACGTCAAAGCCCGGTGAGATGGGCCGCATCCTCATGGGCGCCACGCTGGTGGTGCAGCTCGCGGTGTTCTACTTCGGCCGCCGGCTGGGCACCTACGCCGCACTCCTGGCCGCACTCGCCTACCTGCTGACCACGCGAGTGGCGCCCAACTCCCACGTGCTGCCCGACCCCTCGCTACCGCACGTCGTCTACAGCCTCGGCGTATTCGGGCTGGCGTGCGCGGTCCTCATCACCGCCTATGGGAATTTCCGCGCCCGCATGAGTCGCCTGCGGCTCTTCTGCAAGCTCGTGGAGGAGGGCGACCTCACGCCATCCTTCGCGCTCGGCGTGGATACGCGGCCAGATGACCTCACCCTGCTGGCGCGCAGCTTCGAAGCGATGCGTTCCCGCCTTGCGGAACAGATCGGGACCGACCCGCTCACGGGATGCCTGAACCGGCGGGCGCTGGAAACACGATTACGCACCGAGTGGCGCCAGTCCAAGCGCCGCAGCTCGACGATGGCCGTACTCGCCATCGACCTCGATCACTTCAAGCTGATCAACGATACGCATGGGCATCCCTTCGGCGACGTGGTGCTCACGGAACTCGCTCGCATCATGCAGGACACGGCGCGCGACACCGACGTGGTGGCGCGCCTGGGCGGCGACGAATTCGTGATCGTGCTGCCGGACACGGGCTGGCAAGGTGCGCTCACCTTTGCCGAACGCCTGCGCCGCCGCGTGGACGAATTCGATTTCAGGGCACCGTTAAGCGCGGCGCCCATCACCATCTCCCTGGGAGTGGCACTCGCGCGGGGCACGGATCCCGTGTCGCCGGAGTTGCTCCTCCAGGAGGCCGACCGCTCGCTCTACAAGGCGAAAAGCGGTGGCCGCAACCGAATCTTCGCCTGAACCCCACGCACGTGACCACGCTGATTTCCCTGTCCGACCTCACGGCAGCGGCCGCCCGCATCGCCCCGGTCGCCGTGCGAACACCGCTGCTTCCCATGGACGCGCTGTCCGAGCAACTCGGCGTCGAGGTGTGGATCAAGCCCGAAATGCTCCAGCGCGGGGGGGCGTTCAAGTTCCGTGGTGCCTACAATTTTCTCGCGCAACTCACGCCTGCGGAGCGTGCGCGTGGGGTGATTGCGCCATCGTCCGGCAACCATGCGCAGGCTGTTGCGCTCGCGGCCAGGCTGTTCGGGTGCAAGGCTGTGGTGGTCATGCCCACCACGGTGACGCCTGCCAAGCGCGGCGGTGCAGAGCGGCTCGGCGCGCGCGTTGAACTCGCGGGCACCACCACGCAGGATCGCTACGAACGCGCCGAGGCACTGGTGGAGGCGGAGGGATTCACGATGGTGCCGCCATACGATCATCCGTGGATCATTGCCGGCCAGGGCACGGCCGGCCTGGAGATCGTCGATGACCTCGCCGACGTGGACACCGTGCTGGTGCCCGTGGGCGGAGGGGGATTGAGCGCGGGCCTTTCCACCGCCATCAAGCTGCGTGCACCCAACGCGAAGGTGATCGGCGTGGAACCGGCAAATGCGCCCAAGCTGTCGCAGGCCCGCGCGGCCGGTCATCCCGTGCGCATTCCGCCCTCGAAGGGCCTGGCCGACGGGTTGCTTGCCGTGGAAGTGGGCGGCCTCACCTTCGCGCACCACCAGGCCTACGTGGACGACGTGGTGCAGGTGGACGACGCCTCGCTCCCATGTGCGATGCGGTTGCTGCTGGACCGCATGAAACTCGTGACGGAACCCAGCGGCGCGATCACGCTCGCGGCGCTCATGGAAGGCATCGTGACCCCCGCGGGAAAGACCGTTGCGGTGTTGAGCGGTGGCAACATCGAATGGGCCGGTCTCGTGCCACTTCTCTCCCACAATCCCACATGAATCGCTGTCCTGCCTGCGGCACCCAGTACTCCGACGACGCGCGCTTCTGCACGAAGGATGGTTCGAAGCTGATCGCCGTTGCGGGCGCTCCGGCCACCGCCCACGCCACGCCGCCAACGGCGCCTCGGGGTACGGCCGCGGGGCGCGCGGAACCCCCGCAACCCACGAGCCCGATGAACCTCGTCGATCAGGTCCTCGACGGGCGGTATCACATCGTGCGCAAGGTTGGTGAGGGCGGGATGTCGTTCGTGTACCTGGCCACTGACACCGCCACGAAGGAGCGCTACGCCATCAAGGTGCTGTCGCATGCGCTCTCGAACGACCAGAACGCGATGCAGCGCCTCAAGCGCGAGGCGAGCCTGGGGATGCGGCTGGCACACCCGAACGTCTGCCACATCATCCGGATGGGCGAGACGCAGGATGGCCTGGTGTACGTGGTGATGCCGTACGTGGAAGGCGAGATCCTGAGCGACCGGAACAACAGGCGCGGCACGTTGCCGCTGGCCGAGGTGGGCAAGTTCGTGGCGGAAATCGCAGCCGGCCTGCATGTGGCGCATGAACTGAAGATCGTGCATCGCGACCTGAAGCCGGAGAACATCATGATCTGCAAGGCGCCGGACGGCTCCGAGCGTGCCGTGGTCATGGACTTCGGGCTCGCGAAGGAACGCCGTGCCGACGCGGAGCTCCAGAAGCTCACGGCCACGGGCATCATCCTGGGCACGCCCGAATTCATGAGTCCCGAGCAGCTGCGCGGCAAGCCGCTGGATCCCCGCACCGACGTGTATTCCCTGGCGCTGATGACGTTCGAGATGCTCTCCGGCAAGCTGCCCTTCAGCGGGCGCACGCAACAGGAGATGATGATCGCGCGCCTGCGCAGCGAGCCAATGCCCCTGCGCGAGGCAAAGCCCGAACTCGACTTTCCGGAGGCCGTGGAGAAAGTCCTCGCGAAGGCAATGCAGCGCGCGCCGGACGACCGGTATTCAACCGCTCCAGACTTCGCGGCTGCGCTGAATGCCGCGATCGGCGGGCGCCCGGGCGACAGCGGGGTACTCGGCAGGTTGTTCGGTCGGTAGGATTCCATGGTCAGACACATCAAGGGTGCGCGCGAGGTTCGGGCGCACCAGACACTACGGGGAGAGAAGTCGATGAGACGGACGATGATGATGGCAGGTGTGCTGGCCGCAACGGTGGCCGGTCTGGTGCACGGCGCGAGCGCCCAGGCGGCACCCGACTCGATGCGAGGTGTTCCGGCACTGGAGGGACGGCTGCGCGTGCCCGCGGGCTTCCGGATGTCCTACTATGCGAAGAACATCCCGAATGTTCGCTTCATGGCCATCGGGCCGGATGGCGCCGTGTACGCCAGCCAGCCCGGCCGCGGCAGCATCCTTCGCCTGCCAGACGCCAATCATGACGGCATCGCCGACACCGTCATCGTGGCGGTCTCGGGGCTCAAGCAGCCACATGGCCTGGCGTTCCACAAGGGTGCGCTCTACGTCGCCAATACGGACGGCGTGGTTCGCGTGGTACTTGGCGCCAACGGCGTTGCGTCGACCGCGCCGGAATACGTGAACCACTATTCGGGGGGTGGTGGGCACTGGACGCGCACCGTGGTGTTCGGACCCGACAGCGCGATGTACGTGTCCGTGGGCTCCACGTGCAATCTCTGTGTGGAACAGACGCCCGATCGCGCGGCAGTACTCCGCTTCAACGAGGATGGCTCGGCCATGCGCGTGTTCGCGCGCGGGCTCCGCAACGCGGTGGGACTGGCATTCAATCCCCAGACGGGCGCGCTGTGGGCGTCCCAGAACGAACGGGACAACCTTGCACCCGAGCACGAGAACCTGCCGCCTGAGGAACTGAACATCCTGAAGGACGGAGGGGACTATGGCTGGCCATACTGCTATGGCAATCGCATTCCGAATCCGGAGTACAATGACGCCGCGCGGTGCGCGGGCACCATCGCACCCGCGCTCGAGATGCAGGCGCACTCTGCGCCACTCGGCATGACGTTCCTCTCGCGCGCCACGACCTTCCCGCCTGCGTATCGGGGCGACCTGCTGCTGGCCTTTCACGGCTCATGGAATCGCAGCGCGCCCACTGGTACCAAGGTCGTTCGCGTGCACGTGGCGAACGGACGTCCAACGGGTCTGGAGGATTTCATCACCGGATGGCAGGCCACGGATGGCAAGCGGTGGGGCCGGCCGGCAGACGTGGTGGTGGCAGCTGATGGAAGCGTGCTCGTCTCGGATGACGCGTCGGGAAACATCTACCGCGTCAGCCGATAGGTCAGCAGCACCCGTTAGCTTGGCTGCATGATCCATCGTGTAGTCGCTCTCGTGTGCCTCGGTACAGCTGTCGCCGCCGCGCAAGGCATGCCCTCGCGCGCGGCGGCGGCTCCAACGTACCAGCCGGGCATCGATGTGCTCGACTATGATGTCGCGATCGAGCTGCCCGATACGGGCGCCTTCCTCCGTGGCGACGTGACGGTGTCGCTGCGCCGCGCCCCCGGCGTTTCGCACCTCCTTCTGGATCTCGCGGACCCGCTGTCCGTGCGAACCGTGGAAGTGGGCGGCCGGGTGGTGACGACGTCGCATTCCGGCGGAAAGATCGACGTACCGCTCGAAGGCTCAGCGGACAGCCTCACGGTGCGCGTGGTGTACGACGGGCGCGTCACCGACGGCCTTGTTGTGCGGAGGGATGCCGAGGGACGATGGACCTGGTTCGGCGACAACTGGCCCGATCGTGCGCGGCAGTGGTTGCCCACGGTCGACCATCCCAGCGACAAGGCCACAGTGTCGTGGTCCGTTGTGGCGCCCGTGGGCCGCACCGTGGTGGCGAATGGCGCACTCGTCTCCACGCGGCCGATTGCACGCGCCGGGCGCGCAATGACGGAAACGCGCTGGCGAGAATCGCGACCTATCGCCACGTACCTCATGGTCATTGCTGCGGCCCCGCTCGCGCTGTTCGAGCTGCGCGATGCAGACTGCCACCGGGGCGACGAAGGCCAGTGCGTGCGGCAGTCGGTGTACGTTGTGCCCGAAGTGAAGAGCTGGCTGCCCGGTCCGTTCGCGGCGGCTGGACCCATCGTCTCGCTCTTCGAGCGGCTGGTGGGCCCGTTTCCCTATGAAAAACTTGCACACCTCCAGTCGTCCACGCGTTTTGGCGGAATGGAAAACGCGAGTGCCATCTTCTACGACGACAAGCTCTTTGCGGGCCGTACTTTGAAGGACGGCATCATCGCGCACGAGACCGCGCACCAATGGTTCGGCGATGCGGTCACCGAGCGCGAGTGGGGCCACCTCTGGCTCTCGGAAGGATTCGCCACCTACTTCGCCGCACTGTGGACGCAGGTCGCGCGTGGCGACGCCGCGTATCGTGCCGAGATGGCCACGATCCGCAGCGAGGTGCTGGCCGACAGCGTGGTCGCTGTGCGACCAGTGCTCGACACGACGGAAACGCGATACCTCGCCCTCCTGAACGCGAACAGCTACCAGAAGGGTGGGTACATCCTCTACATGCTGCACCAGCAGCTGGGCGACAGCGCATTCTTCGGGGCGTTGCGCAGCTACTACGCCACGTATCGCCATGGCACCGCACTCAGCGACGACCTCCAGCGTGAGATGGAACGCGCGTCGCATGCATCGCTTGCACAGTTCTTCAACCAGTGGCTGCGCCGGCCCGGGGTGGCTACGCCTTCGCTCGGCTGGGCGTACGACGCAGGCACCGGCGCGGTGACGATCCGTGTGGTGCAGGACGGCGCACAGGGCGCATACGAACTTTCACTGCCGGTCACCATCGTGGATGCGGCGGGCCGGTCGGCGCAGGAGCTGGTGAGGATTCCTGCCCGGGCGCAGGTCACGATCCCGCTGCCTGCCCACTATGCGTCACGCCCGCGCACCGTGGCGTTCGACCCTGACAGCGTGTTACTCGCGCGGATTACACGGCTATGAGAGCTTCCCACGACTTACTTGTGCTCGCGCTGTCCCTCGCTATCGCGCCCGGCCTGCTTGCCCAGGACAGCGCGCCCCTGCGTGCCACTCGCGCTGATTCACTGCTCGCTGATGGCCGTTGGGCAGAGGCAGATGTCGCGTACTACCAGCAATCGGAGCGCGCGCCGCGCGACCCGAATGCACGCGCCGCACTTGGTCGCTACATCGCCATGAAGGGCGCAGTACGTCCAGGCATGGTGCTCATTGCGGAGGCGCGAAAATTCGGACTCGACAGGGCAATCACGCGTGAGCTCGTGAAGCCGTTGAGCGCCATCATGGAATGGCGAACCGAAGCGGCGGGCTTCCGGCGCGATTCGACCCTTGCCGTTCGCCGTCCGCGCGATGGACGCGCGCTCTTCCAGATTGCGCTGCCACGCACTGACGCGGATGGTCGCCCGGTCGTGGATGCGTCCGGTGTGAGCGAGATCGCGTGGCACGACGTGGTCGACCGCCAGGTCGGCCTCGACAGCATCAATACGCGCGGTCGTCCCATCGGCATCGAGGTGTTCGAAGCCCTCGTCCCGTCGGTGAACGTGCGCGACGACGAGGTCACACTGCATGCGAACGCGCGGTCGGCACTGTCGGCCACCGGCAAGCGGTATCAGGTGCTGCGCACCACAGGTGGCGTGCGAGTGCTCATGGAAGACCGGCGCGTGCTCGGCCTTGCCGCCGCACTGCGTGCGCTGGATCCGGACTGGTACCAGATCGACCTGCTGCACGGATTCGTGCTGGTGCGCTGACAGCATGTCGTCCTGAGCGCAGCGAAGGACCTGCTTTTCGCCAGCCAGGAGCAGGTCCTTCGCTGCGCTCAGGACGACCTCTTCTGCGCCGCGCCTAGCGACCCACGTTCTCGAGCTCCACGAGCAGGCAGCGGTCCTGCACCACGTCGATACCCGCTCTTGCAAACTGCTCCGCCGCCTCGGCGTTGCGGATACCCAGTTGCAGCCAGACTGACCTGGGCCGCGCGGTCAGGATGTCGGCCACGTGCGCGGGAATGTCCTTCGGCCGGCGGAACACGTTCACCATGTCCACCGGCTGGGCGATGGACGCGACCGTGCGGTGCACGGGCTGGCCGAGTATCTCCAGTGCGTCCGGGTAGTACACCGGGACGGGGACGATCTCCATGCCGGCCTTCTGCGCGTAGGCCGGCACGTAGTACGCGGGCTGCATCGCATCCTGCGCGGTCTTGATGCCGAGTACCGCAATGCGGTGCGTTCGTGCAAGCAGGTCCGCGATGCGTGCGTCGTCCTCGATGAGGTGCGACTGCCAATCCGCCGCAACCTGGGGCGCGTCATCCATTGGTACGTTCATGTCCAATTCCAGTGCGAGGATCGTGCACGCGTGACTACTCGTGACCGCGCGTGGCTGTGCAGATGGCTGCCGGGTTAGATTGAGCGATTGTGGTCACGTACGATCGAACGGAGACAAACGAATGCGAATGCTCGTCCTCGGCGCAGGGCTCCAGGGCTCGGCGTGTGCCTATGACCTGCTCCAGAATCCCGAGGTCACGCAGGTCCGGCTTGCCGACCTCCACTTCGATCACTTGCCCGCCTTCCTGAAGCCGCTGGCTGGCGCGCGGCTCATTCCCACCCCGCTCGACGTGCGCGATCGCGAGGCCGTACTGGCCCTGATGCGCGAGAGCGACGCGGTGATGAGCGCCATTCCCTACTACTTCAACCTGCAACTTGCGGAGTGCGCGGTCGAGGCCGGCGTGCATTTCTGCGACCTCGGTGGGAACACGGAAATCGTGCTGCAGCAGAAGGCGCTGGCGGACAGGGCGGCAGCGATGGGCGTGACAGTGGTTCCGGACTGCGGCGTGGCACCGGGCATGGTGAACATCCTGGCGCAGCACGGCATCGAGCAGCTCGACACGGTGGATTCCGTTCGCATCTTCGTGGGCGGCCTGCCGCAGCATCCCGAGCCACCGCTCAACTACCAGATCGTGTATTCGCTGGAGGGAGTGCTCGACTACTACACGACGCTGTCGTGGGTGGTGCGCAACGGCAAGCGCGTGCAGGTGACCGCGCTGTCGGAACTGGAAGCCGTGGAGTTTCCGGCACCGGTCGGCACGCTCGAGGCGTTTCACACGGCCGGTGGCCTGTCCACCATGGCCGAACGGTATGCCGGTACGATCCCCACCATGGAGTACAAGACGCTGCGGTATCCGGGCCACGCCGCCATCATGAAGAGCATCCGCGAGCTCGGCTTGCTCGACCTCGATCCCGTGGACGTGAAGGGTACGAAGGTGATTCCACGCGAGCTGTTCGTGAGCCTGGTGGGACCGAAGCTGACGAAACCGGCAGCGAAGGACCTGCTGGCGCTCCGTGTGACGGTGACCGGAACGAAGGGCGGTGCCGCGGCCACGCGCCGGTTCGACCTCATTGACCGCTTCGACGAGCGGCACGGCATCAGTGCGATGATGCGCACCACGGGGTATTCACTGTCGATTACGGGCCAGATGCAGGCACGCGGACAGGTGACGCCTCCCGGTGTGTGGACGCCGGACGAGTGCGTGCCGGCGTCCGCCTACATTGCCGAGTTGCGGAAGCGCGGCATGGACCTGGTGGAGTCGAACGGCTGAGGGTGCGCTACTCCCGCACGAAGTTCGCGAGTGTGGCGCCCATGGCGTCCATCGTCGCCTTCGCGTTCCAGCGGTCGGCACCATTATAGAGGAACGAGAACGCAACGATCTCGCCGTCCTTCGCCGTGACGAATCCGCCCAGGCCGATCGTCGTGTCGGTGGTACCTGTCTTGGCGTGCAGGTTGCCTTCTGCCGGCGTGCCGCGCATGCGCTTGCGCAACAGCTCGGACTCGCCGGCCACCGGAAGCGAGCCATGGAAGGCGGATGACCACGGCCCGCGGTGCGCATAGCTGAGCAGTTGCACCATGGCGCGCGGCGTGAGAAAGTCGAGCGTGGACAAACCAGATCCGTCGAACACCCGGATGGCCTGCGGATCGGCACCAACCTTCTTGCCGAGGAAGTCGCGGAGGTTCGCGAGCGCGATGTCGGCGGAGCTCATGCCATCGGGTGCCCCCGCGCGGCCCGCGTCACGGAACAACAGCTCGGCCACGATGTTGATGCTCTCCCGATTCATCTCGGACACGATCTGCGACAGGGGTGGCGATGCGAAGCTCGCGACCTTGGTTGCGGTGGCTGGCGTGCGTGCCGCGCGGACCTTGCCGTCCACCGTGACGCCGGCGGACTGCAACGCGCCCTGGAGTGCACCGGCGGTGAACAGCGCCGGGTCGTCCACCACCAGTGAATAGCGCAGCGGCCCGCTTGCCGAACCGATGGAGCCGCTCACATCGATGCCGCCATCGGACGCCCTGTGCGCCACGATCCTGCCCCCTCGGCCCCCGACGACGCGCACGTTGCTGCGCAGTGGAATGGTGGTGGTCGCGGGCTCGAGCCGCACCTCCGCCACCTTGCCCGCCGGGCTCACTACCACCCAGACGAGGTTCTCGTTGAGCGAGAGCGCCGACACCTTCGCTGCATACGCGGCGCCGAGATACTTGGTCTTCCAGCCTTCAGGAATCTTGCGATCGTCGAATGCGCTTGCGTCGAACACGAGGTCGCCGGTGACCTTCTTGACCCCAGCCGCTGCCACGGCCTTTGCGAGCGTGGTCATGGGTAGGTTGGCGTCCTTGAAGAAGCGCGCGGACATGGACGGATCCCCGTCGGCGCGAAGGTAGAGGTTGCCCTGTACCGTGCCGTCGGGTGCCACGGCACCGTCGCGGAGGACGTCGGTGGAGAACGAGTGCTCCGGGCCGTAGCGATCGAGCGCCACTGCCGTGGAAAACAACTTCATCGTGGACGCGGGCTGCATCATCTCACCGGCGTTCTGGGAGAAGAGCGTGTCGCCGCGCGAAAGGGACACGATCATGACGCCGAACTTTCCGCCCCGCACGCGAGTGCTCAGCATGCCGTCGATGTCGGATCGCAGTGCCGGGAGGCCCCGGGGCGACGTCCAGGACGTGCGCGGCGGGGCGACGGGCCCACGCGCGGCCTTGCGCCGCGTCGCCTTCTTCGGCTTGCGTTTCGCCTTGGATGCAGTCGTCGCCTGGGGCAGAGACGTGAACGCATTGACGGCAGCAGACGACGGCGCGGGCGAGGCGACGGTCAGGACACTGGCAGCCGTGAGAGCGATGGCCGCGGCACGAAGGGCACGCAGCCCGGGAATGGACGTAATCATCAGGGAAGTGAAGGGCAACTCGCGTTCCAGCATCGGAGGCGACAGTCGCGCCGCTCGGCCCAATCTAGCGAGCCGAGCTCCTGAATAGCTGCTCACACCTTGAAGATGATGTTCCGCTTGTACATGTAATAGAGGATGGCGTACCAGAAGAGCACGAACGTGACGGCAAATGCCAGCGACGCATTGATGGGAGAGAGCCAGGGCGTGAACAGCGTCTCGTAGATGCCCGCCTGGAGCGACATGCGTTTGCCGTCCTTGGTCACCTTGAAGATCGAGTAGATGCACCGGGCGAGCACTCCCGAACCCACGAACGCCATCATGGGATTCAGGCCGTAGACGACGAAGAACTTCGTCCAGGCGCGCCACTTCTGGAAATCGACGATCCACATCACTGTGGCCAGCGACACGCACGCGAGTCCCGCGGCGAACAGCGTATACGAGCTGGTCCACAGACTCTTGTTGATGGGGAATACCCAGTGCCACATGAGGCCGAGCATCATGGCCAGTGCGCCAGCGGCGAAGAGACCGGCAAGGCGTTCCGTGAGTGGCCGCCGTGTGCCGATCCAGCGGCCGGCCAGGTTGCCCAGCATGGCCGTGCAGATGGCGGGCACTGTGGAGAGCACGCCTTCTGGATCCCAGGTGACGCCGCCCACCCACAGGTGATTGCCAAGACCCCAGCGCGACCAGTCAAGCAGCGTGCGGTCCGTCCACGCCGCCATGGTCCTGGACGGGGTGTCGAGCAGCAGGGCGCCAATGGTGCCTTCACCCGGCACTGGCAGCACCGTCATCACGAACCAGTACCCGAACAGGAGCGAGGCGATGATGGTGACCTGCTGCCGGAGCGTGGTGCGCTGCGTGATGAGCCCCGCCACGAGATAGGCGATTCCGATGCGTTGCAGCACGCCGGTGATGCGCCAGTTGAGGAGGCGTGCGGTAATGCGCTGGAGGATGCTGGGATCCGCGATGCCGTGGATGTCGCCCCAGACGAAATACGGGAAGCCATTGACGAGGAACCCGAACAGGAAGATGAGCAGGCCGCGACGGATGATCTGAGCGCGGATGGCGTGTTCGTCATCGCCGCGCGCGCGCCGTGCCGACAGCGAGAGGTGCGTAGTGATGCCGGCGATGAACAGGAAAAATGGGAAAATGAGGTCCGTGGGGGTCCATCCGTTCCACGGCGCGTGTTCGAGGGGCGCGTAGATGTGTTCCCAGCTTCCCGGGTCGTTGACGAGCAGCATGCCGGCCACCGTCATGCCGCGAAAGACATCGAGGGAGAGGAGTCGTTCCCGCGGCGGGGCCTTCGACACCGGCGGCGTGCCGGGTTGCGGAATGAGGGTGCGCGGGATGCTGGGGAGAGTAGCGCTCATACTGGCGACCTCTACGAGACGGCGACAAGTTGGAACGGAATTACGGCACGTGGAGTCCTGCATAACTAGAACGGTCGCACGCCTGTTTGTCGAGGCGCAGGCATTGTCGAACTTCCGCCGCTGGCGGGCGTGCTGCAGATTCAAGGCGTGCGGGCCGTCATCGCGCGGACTGAACACCCCGGGTGCACCGAGTGCGGCGCAGGTCGCACTTGTCGGATAGCAGGACTGTCAGACACCATGCCACGAGGGAGGTTCGCAATGCGGCACACGATTGTTCGCGACGGGGTGGTTGCCGGCTTGCTCGGCGCCACGGCTGTGGCGGCCTGGTTCCTGGGCGTGGACATCATCTATGCCCACGCCCTGGCCACGCCAGAGGCACTGGGCCGCGGCCTGCTGCGATTGTTCGGGCCGGCCGGGATGGAAGGTGCGATGGCATTCGTGGTCGGCTACACGATCTTCCATTATGTCGCGTTCATCGCCGTTGGCCTGCTGGTGTCGGTGATCGTGCACTGGGCCCAGACCTCGCCAACGGTGCTGGCCGGCGCGATGCTGTTGTTCGTGGCGTTCGAGATCGGGTTCTACGCGCTGAGTTCCGCGCTCCAGGAGGCGCCCCTGCTGGGCGCGCTGGGATGGGCTCAGGTGGCGATCGGGAACCTGATCGCCGCCGTGGTAATGGGTGGGTACATGTGGCGGACCCACCCAGAGCTGACGGCGGAGTTGAATTACGCCCTGGCCGGCGAGGAGTAAGCGCAATGCGGCATTCCCTGTCGATGCTCTGCGCCGCGGCCCTCGTCGTCACCGCGCCCATGCGCGCGCCGCCCCTGACTGCTGCTCCGCGAAAGACGGTGGCCGTGCTCTACTTCGACAACTTCACCGGCAGGGCGGACTTCGATCCGCTGGGCAAGGGCATTGCGTCGATGATGATCAGCGACCTGTCGGCGGTGCCGGAAATTCAGTTGCTCGAGCGCGACCGCATCCAGGATCTGGTCAAGGAAATGGAGCTTCAGCACACGAAGTTCTTCGATTCCACCACCGCCGTGAAGGTCGGCCGCATGTCGGGCGCCGAGTACATCGTGGTGGGCTCGTTCGCGGCGCTGCAACCGCGAATGAAGATCGACACGCGCGTGGTGCGGGTGGAAACGGGCGAGATCGTGAAGACCGCGCAGGTCACCGGCGATGATGACAAGTTCTTCGAGCTCCAGCAGCGACTCGCCAGCGACCTGGTGAACGGGCTGGGTCTTGCGCTCTCCCCTGAGGGCCAGCAGCGACTCGCAGCGAAGCAGGAGCAGAACAGGGTCGATGCGCTTTCCACGATGGTGACGTTTTCCAGGGCACTTGCACAGTACGACAAGGCGGATTTTTCGGGCGCGGTGGAGACGATGGCGCCGGCGCTGCAGGCCTCGCCCCGGTCGATGTTTATCCGCTCGGCATTCGACGAGATGAAGAGCCGGGCGACTGCCTCAGCCACGCAGAAGGCGAAGGACAAGATCAAGTCCGGGCTGGGCGGATTGTTGCGGAGGCCGTAGAACGGTAGCGCGGGCTTTCGTCTGGTAACTCGTAACTCGTAACTCGTAACTCGTAACTCGTAACCCGTAACCTGCTTTTGAACAGCAAGTTACGGGTTACGAATCACCAGTCACGAGTCATCAGAAACGCTCGCCATCCGCTAGCGCATCCGTATCGTAAGGGCACGGCGCAACCAGAAAAGCATTCGCCGGAGCTCGGCTGCCTCGGTAAGCAACGGTTGCACGGCGCTCGCTTCAAGCACTCCGAGGTCGACGCAGACGGTCAGGTGGTGCTCCACTTCGCACACCGCCCCGATAGCGATTCCGACGAATCTCGCGAAGTCTGGTCGCGAATCCCGCGACGCACCCTCGGCGATGTTGGCGCCGACAGACATCGCCGCGCGCAGCAACTGTGCACGAAGGCCCGGAGCTCCTCGGCTTGGGTTCGCCCCAGTTGCGTGGTGGACCGCCACAGTGAGCGCTCGTGCCCGATGCCAGACTGCCAGTTTGGTGTAATCCTGCACCATCCCATGATGCAGCCCGGTGTGCCAACAACCGGCACCAAATTACCGCAGGAGTGAGCGAAGCAGGTCCTTCGCTCATGACGACAAAAGCGCTGGCTACCGCGCCGCCACCCGCCACCCCACCTGCGCGCTCGCGGTGCTGTCCTCGCCATCCACCTGCTGCCACTTGAAGAACACCACCGAGATGATGACGAAGAAGAACAGGCCGCCCGGCACCCACATGATGAGCGCGCCGATGAGCTGGTCCTGTAGCGGCAAGATTCCCCAGATGCGCGGCGCGCTGGAGTAGGCAGGGTACAGGATGTGATCGGAATAGCCGATGCAGATCGCAATGAGCGACATCGGGATAGTGAGCAGGAACAGGTACAGCATCTGTGCGGGATACGACACCCGCGGCAGTTCGGGCAGGGGACTGAGCACCGGCCACCACATGAACGTGGCAGCGACCATAAAGCACAGGTGCTGCACGATGTGCACGTTGTGGTGTGCCATCGCGAGGTTGTACACCGGGGGCAGGTGCCACACGGCGAGCACCACGGTGAAGATGGCGAAGCACATGGGTGCGGTGGTCACGCGGTGTGCCACGCTGCGCACCACCGGCCAGCCAAGCGTGGGCCGCAGCATCCAGCCCGGGGTTCCCATGATGAGCATGGGCGGCGCCACGAGCGTCAGCAACAGGTGCTGGACCATGTGCGCGCTGAACAGGTAATAGTCGCTGAGGTCGTGCAGCCACCCATTGAGCGACAGGAAGATCAGCCCGAGGGCACTGAAAAAGCTGAGTCGCTGGACGAAGGTCGGCGAGAACTCGGGAGCCGATCCTTCGACTCCCTTCGGTCGCTCAGGATGACAAGCGTTGTCGTCCTGAGCGGAGCGAAAGACCTGCTCCTTCCTCGCGCGCCAGTGGTAGAGCGCGCCCAGTCCAGCCAGGCCGATCACCGTGCTGGGGTGCACGGTGAACTCGGACAGGGCGATCCGCGCGGCCGGGTGCAGCAGCAGCGCGACCGGCGGGTGCATCACTTCAAGAGGGTGAGCTTGCCGAACAGGAACATCAGGCCGATGATGGTGGTCACCGCGATGATGAGGGGTCCGGTGAACAGCACGCGGAACAGCTTGTGGTCGTAGCGCAGGTGCATGTAGAACGCGACGACCGTGAAAAACTTGACGGCGGACATGATGAGCAGCGAGGGCACGAAAGCCCGCGACGCCACGAAGCTCGGGATGTAGTAGATCCAGACTTCGACGACGGTAATGAGGGTGAGGATGACCGCGACCTTCCAGTAGGTGGACCAGGTCGGGTGTTCCTTCTCGATCCCCATCGCGGCGTGATCGACGTTGGCGGCGTGCGGGTCGTGCGACGAGTCGTGTGACATGGCCGTCGGCCTACTTGATGAGGTAGACGAGCGTGAAGATCGCGATCCACACGACGTCGACGAAGTGCCAGTACAGCGCGGCCAAGTCGACGTTGAGGGCATCCTTGGGGCCCAGCCCGCGACGGTAATCGATCGCAAGCAGGGTGAGCAGCCACAGCACGCCAGCGGTCACGTGCGCGCCGTGAAATCCGGTGAGCGTGAAGAACGAGGAGCCGAACAAGTTGGTGCGGATGGTCAGCCCTTCGTGAATGAATGACGTGAACTCGAAGGCCTGAAAGCCGAGGAAGGTGACGCCGAGCAGCGCGGTCATCCACAGCCAGAGCTTGGAGTTGCCCAGGATCCGCTCACCAGTGGTGTGCTTGGGCTGGTCCTTGGTTTCCACGGCGGCCAGCGCGAGCACCATGGCGAGCGACGACATCAGCAGCACGAAGGTGGAGGCCGACGTGACCGGGATGTTGAGGATGGCCTTGAGCGGTGTGCTGCAGATGGGGGGCAGGCAGGCCTCGTGGGGATACGGCCCGACGATGCTGCGTCCCTTGTAGATGAGGTACGTGGAGATGAGCGACGCGAAGAGCATGCACTCGGAGCCGATGAAGGCCCAGATGGCGATCTTCTTGTTGTCGAGCCCCGTGGAGGTGGGGGGATGCCCGTGCGTGGTGTCGTGCGCGCTGTGGGCGGCGGCGGCGTGTGCCATCTAGTGAGCGTCCTCGAGCGGCGTCAGCAGCCACGCATAGAGTGAAGTGGTCATGATGAGCGCGCCGCCCATCATCACGGCGATCGCGAGCGACATCTTGTTCTCGTGGATGAACAGCAGGCCGGAGAACATCATGATCATGCCGGCGGCGCAGATGAGTGGCTTGATCGTGGGGTTCGGCATGGGAATGCCGAGATCCTTCGCGGACTCGCCGGTGGCGAGCTCGATGTGCATGCCCGACTCCGACCCCTGCTTCGGTGCGTTGGCCACGGGATTCGGGTGTCCATTCGCGGCGTGCTGGCCGGCGACGTCCACGTCGAGGCGGCTGTCACCGCGCTGCGTGTGCGGCACTTCCGCGGTGAGCGCAGGCGTCTTCATGTCCCACATGGGGTACCGCGACGTCACGCGCGGGATGCGCGCAAAGTTGTACTCCGGCGGGGGTGATGAGATGGACCACTCGAGCGTGCCACCGCCCCACGGATCATTGCCCGCGATGGCGCCCGTCTTGAAGCTCGCAAAGAAGTTGTAGACGAAGAACAGCGTGCCGATGATGAGCACGCCCGTGCCATAGGTGCTGAGCTTGTTGAACGCCTCCCAGCCCTGACCCGCCTCGTAGGTATAGATGCGGCGGGGCATGCCGAGCAGCCCGGAGAAGTGCATCGGGAAGAACGTGACGTTCATGCCGATGAAGGTGAGCCAGAAGTGCCAGCTGCCGAGCTTCTCGTTCAACAGGCGCCCGGTCATCTTCGGGTAGTAGAAGTAGATGCCGCCGAAGATGCCCATCATCGAGCCGCCGAACAGCACGTAGTGGAAATGCGCGACGATGAAGTAGGTGTCGGTCTGCTGAAGGTCGGCGGGGGGAGACGCGTGCATCACGCCCGAGATGCCGCCGATGGTGAACAGCCCCACGAGCCCGATGGCGAACTTCATGGCGGTCGTGAAGCGGATGGACCCGCCCCACATTGTAAAGATCCAGTTGAAGATCTTGACGCCCGTGGGAATCGCGATGAGCAGCGTGGTCACGCCGAACACCGTGTCGCCAATGGGCCCCATGCCGACGGCGAACATGTGGTGCGCCCACACGCCGAAGCCGAGGAACGCGATGAGCATCGTGGCGTACACCATCACCGGGTATCCGAAGATGGGCTTCCGCGAGAACGCGGGAATGATCTCGGAGACGAGCCCGAACGCGGGCAGGATGAGGATGTACACCTCCGGATGGCCGAACACCCAGAACAGGTGCTGCCAGAGCAGCGGGTCGGCACCTGCGGCGATGGTGTAGAAGTTGGTGCCGAAGAAGCGGTCGAACTGGAGGAACACCAGCGCGATGGTGATGACCGGGAAGGCCAGCACCAGCAGGAACTGCACGACGAAGGCGTTCCACGTGAACATGCCCATGCGCATGAGGTTCATCCCCGGTGCGCGCATGTTGACGATGGTGGTGATGAAGTTGAACGCCGCGGCGAGCGAGCTGACACCGAGGATCTGGAGGCCAAGCACCCAGAAGTCGATGTTGAGGCCGGGCGAGAAGGCCATGGTGGTGAGCGGCGCGTAGCCGAACCAGCCGCCGTTCGGTGCCGCGCCGATGAACCACGAGAAGTTCATGAACATCGCGCCGAACAGGTACACCCAGTAGCTGAAGGCGTTGAGGCGCGGAAAGGCGACGTCGCGCGCGCCGATCTGGAGCGGAATCAGGTAGTTGAAGAACGCAGCAGACAGCGGCATGATCGCGAGGAAGATCATGGTGGTGCCGTGCATCGTGAACATCTGGTTGTACGCTTCTGCCGACAGCACGTGCTTGTTCGGGCCGGCGAGCTGCAGGCGAATCAGGCCCGCCTCCAGCCCGCCCACGATGAAGAAGAACAGCGAGGTGAAGAGGTAGAGCGTGCCGATGCGCTTGTGATCGACAGTGGTGAGCCAGGCCCAGAGGCCGCTCTCACCCACGTAGCTGTCAGCCTGCGGCGTGTAGGCCGCTGCCGGTGCCATGGTAGCCATGTTCGTTCGTTCTCCGGTGGGCGGCGGTTATTTGAGCGATTGCAGGTACGCGACGATGTCAGCGATCTGCTGGTCGTTGAGTCCGGTTTTCGGAATGAAAGCCTTGGTGACGCCGTCGTACTCACCGGCGCCGAGTGTGGGCATCAGGACACCGGGCTTCATCTTGCGGGCGTTCTTAATCCACCGCACCAGGTGCTGGGTGTCGTTGGGATAGATGCCACCCGCGATGGTGGTGCGCGTGCCGACGTGCGTGAGGTTCGGCCCCACCTTCGCCATCATCATCGGGTTGCCGGCAATGGCGTGACAGCCGATGCAGCCGCCGCCCATCTTGTTCATGAAGTCCAGGCCGCGCTGCGGATCGCCCGTGAGCGACTCGTTGAACGCGAGGCCTTCCGGCAGCGGTGTCTTCGGGATCACGTGGGCCGGCAGCTTGTCATGCGGAAAGGAGACGAAACCCGCCTGCTGCACCTGCATGGCCGCCGGGGCGCTCATGTCGTGCCCCGCCATGGCCGCTGGGGCAGGCGCAGCCACCGCACCCGGCACAACACCAGCGCCCTTGGTGGGCGCCGTCTGGGCGATCTGCGCAGGACCAGGCTGCGACTGCGGCGTCTGCGCCTTGAGTGTGTCCGCGACCGGAGCGGCGCCCGGCATGGGCTTCATCGCCACCGCGCCGAAGGCCGCCGGCGACATCTGGTGCTTCGTCCACGACTCGAAATTGGCGGGCGTGACACTGAACACCTTGAAGTGCATGTTCGCGTGCGACGACCCGCAATACTCGGCGCAGAAGCCATTCCACGCGCCTTCGCCCACGGAATCCGGCGTGAACCAGAGGTAATTGACGTGATTGGTGATGAGGTCACGCTTGCCGCCCATCTGCGGAATCCAGAAGGAATGCAGCACGTCGATGGTCTGGAGCTTGAAGTTCACCTTTCGCCCCACCGGCACGTACAGCTCATTCGCCGTGGTGAGCGTGTCCAGCTTGCCGTTGCCCGGCATGGTGTACTGCGGATACCGGAACTCCCACCACCACTGATGCCCCCACACCTCCACCTGCAGCGCGTCGGACGTGGCCACCGCCTGCGTCTTGAAGATGGTCTTCACTGTGGGCACGGCAATGAAGGCCAGAATCACCGCAGGAATGGCGGTCCAGAGGATCTCGAGCGTGGTGTTGCCATGCACGTGCGCCGGGCGATCGTTCTCGCTCTTGCGGCGATACTTGAAGATGGTGTAGAGGAGGATGCCCTCGACGAAGACGAAGACGAACCCTCCCAGCCACAGGAGGATGTCGAAGAGGTGGCCGACGTCGCGATTGAACTCCGTATGGTTGTGGAACACGGAATTCGGGTACTGCGCATTGTTGCACGCAGTGAGAGCAATCGCGACGAGGGCCGGCAGCGCAGCGGCGAGAAGCCGGCGCGGTCGGGTGGGCACGGGCATGCGATGTCCTTTGGTCCGACAGTGTCGTGAGTCGCGCGATCGCGGCAGACTCGTCGCGCGCATGCGAAGGTTCAGCATGACGGGAATTTACGGGGCGCCAGAGGCGAAAGCAACGCGACATCACCGGCATTCGCACGATGTAGGACTTTCCCCCACGCCCCGTGCCGCGTCGAGATCACTCGCCCGGTTTGCGCGCTCCTTCGACGACCTCTTCCACGACCTTGTGATTGTCCTTGATGCGGACCACCGCAATCTCCAGCTGCTGCCTGAGCGAGCCCACGCCCTCTCGCAGCGTGCGGACCTTTACATTGTCCGGTCCCCCGCGCGACGTGACCAGGTTCAGTGACGACACCTGGTCCGCAATGAGCCCGAACTGCGGCTTCAGCAGTCCCACCAGCGGAAACAGTGCCCGCTTGATCTGCGACCCGTAGAGCGATGTAGGCTTGTTCTGCTTCAGCGACAGCGCGTACTGCTCCACGATCGCATGCAGCCGAGCGAGCTGGATCACGGCCTCGTCGATGGTCTTCATCTTCTGGATGCCCGCACCGTCGAGCTTGGGACCGGCCATTGAAACCTCGTGTTACAGTCTCTCCGTCTTTCAGTCCGACAGTCGGACAGGACTGCCGGGCACGTACCTCGTTACTTCACCTTCTCCAATCTACTGTTCGGCCGAAACTCGCGCCCCGTCCTGGCCTGCGGTGCGCCATCCACACGCACCACGTCGCCGGTGAAGTCCCACCGGCCGGCATGGATGCCAGCGCCCACGCCATACGCATCCACGGGCACGCCGTCCTCCTCGAACGCGCGAATGCGCGTCACGTCGAATCCGCCCGACGCCACGATCTTCACCTCGCCAAATCCTTCTGCGTCGAGCGCATTCCGCACGTTCCACACGAGGGCGGCATTCACGCCGGTGGGCGCAAAGGCGCCCATCTGCGGCACCACCGAACGGTCCACCATGTGCCCGGAGGTCTCGAGCCGCACACCCCAGAGCCGCCCCTCCAGCGCCCGCGCCACGGCAAGGCTCGTGGCCACGGAATCGTTGTCATAGTCCACGACCACCACCAGCGGCACCTCGGCAGGCAGGATCGCCGCCACGGAGAGCGCCGCGGCCACGGTGTCGCCACCATGCGCCGCGATGAGCGCGTGCGGGACGGTGCCGATGCCCTTCCTGCCCGAAAACGCGCCCTGCGCATCCGTGGACACGGTCACGGCGCCGCCCACGTGCGCGCTGAGCCCATCGCCGGGCTGCAGCACCGCATGGTCGCTGCGGGCACCGAATACGTGGATGGGCTTGGGCCTAGCGGCGTCCACCAGGAGGCGCACGTTGGTGCACACGCGCGTGCGACGGCCGAGTGTGCCGATGATCAGCGTTTCCAGGTGCGCGAAGGCGGCGTAGTCGCCGTCGACGAGCAGCACCGTGTCCCAGGCGTCCACGCGATCCCCCTCATACAGGGCCTGCACCTCGAGCGACGCGCCCTCCTCACTGCACAACTTCAGCAGCGCCACAGCTTCATCGATGCCGCCAAGCCATCCCGCGCGTTGCGCGGACACCTGCCACGTGACGCGCGCGGTGCGGCCCTGTGCACGCAGCGCCTCGCGCGAGCGATTGAAGTGCACGTCGCTGAAATATCCGGCGCGAATGCGGGCAACCGGGAGCTCGAACAGTGCGGGGTCGATCCGCTTGCGTCGGCGGGGAGGCATAGCTGGCGTGACGGGGATCGTGCGGCGGGCCGGTCAGGACGACAGGTTGCTCGTCATGGCATCGGGATTGAGTGCATGATCGAGTTGCGCGCGAGTGAGCAGGCCACGCTCCATCACGATCTCGTACACCCCGCGCCCCGTCGCGAGCGCCGTGCGCGCGATTTCCGTGCTGACTTCGTAGCCCAGCACGGGTACGAGCGCCGTCACGATGCCGATGGACTGCTCGACGAACTGCCGCATGCGATCGGGGTTCGCGGTGATGCCCGTCACGCAGCGCTCGCGCAACACGATGCACGCATTCGTGAGCGCGCTGATGCCGCCGAGCAGCCGGTATGCGATCACAGGCTCGAACACATTGAGCTGCAGCTGCCCCGCCTCGGCCGCCATGGTGACGGTGATGTCGCCACCAATGATGTCGAAGCACACCTGGTTCACTACTTCCGGGATCACGGGATTGACCTTGCCGGGCATGATGGAGGAGCCAGGCTGCATGGCCGGAAGGTTGATCTCGCCGAACCCCGCGCGCGGCCCTGAACTCAACAGGCGCAGGTCGTTGCAGATCTTGGAGAGCTTCACCGCACAGCGCTTGAGCACCCCGCTCAACTGCACGAACGAGCCGGTATCCGCGGTGGCTTCCACGAGATCGGGGGCCGTGATGAGGTCCAGGCCCGTGATGCGCGACAGGTGCGCTCGCACCACCTCGGCATAGCCCTCCGGGGCGTTGATGCCGGTCCCGATGGCAGTCGCCCCCATGTTGATCTCGCGAATGAGTGCCTGTGCCTCGCCAAGGCGGTCCACGTCCTCATGGATGGTGTGCCCGAACGCCATGAACTCCTGACCGAGCGTCATGGGCACCGCGTCCTGCAGCTGCGTGCGACCCATCTTGATGAAGGGCGCGAATTCGGCGCCCTTGGCAAGGAACGCGTCCACGAGCAACCGCATGGCTGCCCGCAACTCCTCGATAGCCGTGTGCAGCGCGATCTTCACGGCGGTGGGATAGACGTCGTTGGTGGACTGGCTGAGGTTGACGTGGTTGTTGGGATGCACGTGCTGGTAGTCGCCGCGCGACTTGCCGGAGAGCTCGAGCGCGCGGTTGGCGATGACCTCGTTGGCGTTCATGTTCGTGGAGGTCCCCGCGCCGCCCTGGATCATGTCCACCAGGAAGTGCTCGTGATGACGGCCCGATCGCACTTCCGTTGCCGCGCGCACGATCACCTCGGCGACGTCGGGTGGCAGCAGTCCCAGCTCGGCGTTCGTCTGCGCGGCCGCGGCCTTGACCGCCGCGAGCGCCTCGATGAGCGCGGGAAATTCGCGCAGCGGAACGCCGGTGATGGCGAAGTTCTCCAGCGCGCGGAGGGTCTGGATGCCGTACAGCGCGTCGTCAGGTACGTCGCGGTCGCCCAGCAGGTCGTGCTCACACCGGGTCTTGCTGCCACCAAAGCCGAGTGTGCGTCCGCGGCCCACGAGCGTGGCGTCGACAGCAGAGAGGCGCTGCTTGATCGCGCGCGCGGCGCGGCCCACGAGCGCCGCGTAGAGCGTAGGCGTCTCCCGGAGCATCTCCTGCACCTGCTCCTGCGTCAGGATGAATGCCCGTGTCTGCACGAGTGCGCGCGCACTGGTGCCATGCACCGAGTCGTCGAGCAGCAGCCCCTCGCCCACGGCTTCACCCGCGCCCAGCGTGGCGAGGCGAACGGGCCGCGCGCCCTTGCCCTTCTCGATGGCCACCGCGCCGGAGGCGATCAACGCCATGAGGCGTCGCGGCTGCCCTTCCTCGAACAGCAGTGCGTCGCACTCGTAGTCCACGGCCTGGACAAGCCGCGAGAGTTGATGGACGGACGTGTCCGTGAGGCCGTCGAGGAAGCGCAGGGCGCGGAGCGTGTCCCGGTCGGAGGTTGCCATGGCGGAAAGTACATGGTGCCCGCGGCGCCGGTCAGGGCGGCACTGGCGCCGTAGCTCCGCCCGCGGTAATTCGTGGACGGACAACTGGATGAACCAACAGCAGGGGGAAATGCTTCATGTCGATCTCGCGTCGTGACTTCCTTGGCGCCGGCGCGGTGACGGCTGCCGGCCTCGTCCTTCCGCGTCGTGCCGGGGCGGAGAGTGCTGGCCTCGCGGCGCCGGTGCGCGCCGGGCCGGACGTGCTTGCCAGCCGGCCCACGGTGATGGGGAGCGCGAACGGCATTCGCGGAGTGAAGGTCGCCTACGACATGCTGGTGGGTGGCGCCGATCCGCTCGATGCCGCCATTGCCGGCGTGAACGTGGTGGAACTCGATCCCACGGACCAGTCCGTGGGCCTTGGTGGGCTGCCGAATGCAGACGGTGTGGTGCAGCTCGACGCCAGCGTGATGCACGGCCCCACGAAGCGCGCGGGCTCGGTGGCGGCCCTCGAGGACATTGCCACCCCGTCACTCGTGGCGAAGGCCGTGATGGACTACACCGATCACGTCATGCTGGTGGGTGCCGGCGCGCGCCGGTTTGCAATCGAGATGGGCTTTACTCCACAGAACCTGCTCACGGAGAAGAGCCGGCAGGACTGGCTGCGGTGGCGCGCCAACCTCAATCGCGATGATGCGTGGCTGGATCATGCGGACGACGTGAAGCGTGCTGCGCCCGGCAAGCTGCCCCGCACGTCGCGCCGCATGCCGGAGTTCCGGCAGGATGGCGTGGAGCGTGATGACCACGTGTTCGTCGACGAACGCGGCGTGCCGCACACCTACGGCACCATCAACATGAACGCGCTCACGGCCAGCGGCGATATCGGCTCCGTGACCACCACCAGCGGCATGTCGTGGAAGATTCCTGGCCGAGTGGGTGACAGCCCCATCATCGGGGCGGGGCAGTATTGCGACAACACCGTGGGTGCCGCCGGGTCCACGGGGCGCGGGGAGGCGAACATCAAGGTGTGTGGCGCGTTCCTGGCGGTGGAGCTGATGCGCAACGGGCTCTCGCCCGAAGCGGCGCTCATGAAGGTGATGGAGCGCGTGATCGCCATGACGGAGACGCGCCTGCTCAGCGACAACGGCCGACCCTACTTCGATCTCGATTTCTACGCCATCAACAAGAAGGGCGAGTTTGCTGGCGCGTGTTGCTACGAGGGCAGCCGGTTTGCGGTGTGCGATTCGCAGGGCGCTCGCCACGTGACCTCGGCGTATCTGTTCACGCGTGGCGAACGCCCGGCGAGCCGGACGCGCTGAGGAGAACCCTACTTGACCGTCACCGACCCGGTCATTCCGCCGTGCAGCGTGCACGAGAAGGGATAGGAGCCCGCTGCCGTCGGCATGGTCAGGGTCTTTGCCCCGGTGGAATAATTGCCGGTGGTCCCCACAGCGGTGTTGGCAAACGTCACGTTGTGCGCGAAGCCATCGCTGTTGGTGAACGTTACAACTGCGCCGGATCCCACCGTGATCGCCGACGGTGAGAACGCCGTGTTCTTCATGTCCATGGACGTGGTGGCCACTGGAGTAGTTGGCGTCGTGGGCGTGGTGGGCGTCGTAGGCGTGGTGGGCGTGGTCCCGGGGCTATCCGATCCACCGCAGGAGCTCACCAGCACGGCGAGTGCGAGAATGAATGCAGGGCGCATTTTAAAACTGGGGTGGAGGTTGAGGAGGGACCGAGCGGGACGGTGCTCGCATCCTACGCACCCGAGCTCTGGCGAGCGCGTCACTTTCAAGGATTGAGCGCCTGCGAGCGGGCTGTGCTCATTGCTGCACCGGGTGCGAGGCATCAGTGACGCGAAGCCCGCCCACGAGCGTGGACAGCCGCTCCGCCGCCGAGCCCAGTGAGTTGGCCGCGGCGGCGATTTCCTCGGTGCTGGCGCTCTGTTCCTGGCTGGACGCGGCAACCTGCTCCATCGCGGCGGCGAATGACTCGGTGCCCAGCGCCATCGAGTCGAGGCGGGCCGTCATGTCGGCGACGAGCGTGTTCGTCGCAACGGCAGTTGCCTCGATGGATGCAGTCCATGCCTCGGCATCGGCGACGGCCATTTCGAGGTCGGCAAAGGATCGCGACGCCTTCTCCGTTGCCGCGCGCACTTCTTCCGCGGTGGCCACGGCGCGGTTGGCCGACGCCCCGGATGCGTCGATTCCCTTCAGGACCACCTTGACGATGGCGTCCGTACGCTCGGCCGCATCGGACGACATGGTGGCGAGCCGGCGAACCTCGGTAGCCACCACCGCGAAGCCGGCGCCCTGCGTGCCGGCGCGCGCTGCTTCCATGGCGGCGTTCAGCGCCAGGAGCTTGGATTGCCGGGCGAGTTGGCGCACCAGCGTGACGAAGGAGCGAATCTCCTCGCTCGCCGCGGCGAGTGCAGCCACGGCGGTGGCGCTGCCCTGCACGTCGGTCGCGAGGCTGGCCAGCGACTCACCCGTTGCGTCCAGGCCGGCGCGATTCTCGACTGCGAGCGCGCGCAGAGCAGCATTGCGCACAACGCCGTCGTGCGCTCCGGTGTCGAGCTCACCAGCAAGTTCGCGCAGCGATCCCGCGGATTCGGCCAGGTTCGCAATGGTTTCCGCCATGAGGGTGGACTGGCCGGAGAGGTCGCTTGCCGTGTTGGCAATCTCGCCGGCTGTCGCGGCCATCTCTTCGGATCCGGCGGTGATTTCCGCGGACATGCCCGACGTTTCCCTTGCCGCGCCGGCGATGGCCTGCGCCAGGCGTCGCAATTCCACGATCATCGCAGCCACGGCGCGGCTGAGCCGCCCGATTTCATCGTCCGCCGAAAAGCGCCGCAGCTCCACGGAAAAATCGCCCGCCGCCACCGCTTCGGCGGCTTCGGCCAGGTCGCGCGCGGGCACCGAGATACGACGGTGCAGGATGCCGTTCATCGTGACGACGAACGCGCCGAGCCCGATGAGCAGCAGCAGCGCGATGCCGAGGACGGTGATGCGGGCCGTGGCGGCCGCGGTGCCGAGGGTGGCTTCGGAGAGATGGGCCACCACGTGCCACCGGCCCGTATTGGCGCGCAATGCGACGGCGCGCTCAACGTCGCCGTCCAGGTCCACCGCCACGACCGTCACGGAATCGTCGCCGGTGCCGCTGGGAAACCCGTGCAGCTTGCGGCCGGACCTGGCGCTCCCAGAACTGAGCAGCACACGATCCGTGGAGTCGAGAACATCGAGGTGAACACCGCCGCCCGCGGCTGCGAGGGAGCGCACAAGGGGCGCCACGCTGAATCCCAGCTTGATCACGCCCAGGCGTGCAGTGCCGTCGCGCACCAGCGCGGCGAGCGACACCGTTGTCTGGCGCGCAGACGAATCGTAGGCTGCGTCTGCGGGAGAGAGATCCTCGCGCCACGCCGACTGCCACCACTCCTCGTCGCTCTGCACGAAGTCCGAGCTGCGTTGCGTGGTCACGGCGTTGTAGCCATTGGCGTCCGTGAGCAGGATCTCGGCGGCGGCGAGCGTTGGGAGGACGTCTGTGAGGTAGCGGCGGGTTGTCGGCGCGACGCTCAAGGAGCGCTCGCCGTCGAACCGCTTTTCCAGCGTGCCGATGTCGGTGCCCACGATGCCGAGCGCGCGCGCCCTGGCTCCGCCCTCGCGCGCGGCGGCGACGACATCCGGCGTCATGGCCAGGATTCTCGCCTGCCGCCGCCGTTCCTCGAGCGCTTCGCTCACCACCAGGAGACCGCGCTGTGCCGCGTCCACCACCCGCACGTCACCCTGTTGCCGCGCCTCGCGCTCGAGCAACCGGTTGGCGCCGGCGGCAAGCAGGAGGATGGCGAGTGCTGCCGCTGCGCCGGCCGTCCCGATGAAGCGGCGATGGAGCGAGGCCGCGTGGCGCGTGCGGACGGGAGAGGCCATGGAGAAGAACGACATCGATGAATGAAACGTGGCGGGGACGGGCAGGGAGCGGCGAGCGAAATATCGTACGACGCGTCGGCGCGGCGTGCTTGAATGCCCCTCACACGGTACTAAATTGCATGGACTGACCTACGTCCAGCCGCAGACGACCTTCGTCCTGCCTGCGAGGTCCGAGCCAAGCCGTTAGACCATGACAGACCAGGCACCCCCACATCCCGCCGGCGAGCTGCCGTCAGGATACGATCCGGCCGCCATCGAACGAAAGTGGCAGGCGCGCTGGCAGGCTGACGGAACCAATGCGCCCGACCTGGCCGGCGGCACGGATCCGTTCTACGCGCTGATGATGTTTCCGTACCCGAGTGCGGAGGGGCTCCACGTGGGCAACCTCTTCGCCTTCACGGGCAACGACATCTATGGACGATTTCAGCGCCTGCAGGGGCACACCGTGTTCGAGCCGTTCGGGTTCGACGCGTTCGGCATCCATTCCGAGAACTATGCCATCAAGGTGGGCATCCACCCCGGTGAGCTGATTCCGCGCAACATCGACAACTTCCGGCGGCAGGTCCAGCGCACCGGCCTCATGGTGGATTGGCGTCACGAGCTCTCCACCACGGATCCGTCGTACTACAAGTGGACACAGTGGGTCTTCCTGCAGCTCTACAAGCAGGGCCTGGCGTACAAGAAGGCGGCGGCAGTGAACTGGTGTCCGTTCGACAAGACGGTGCTCGCCAACGAGCAGGTGGTGGGCGGCGCGTGCGAGCGGTGCGGCACCATGGTGGAGCAGCGTTTCCTGGAGCAGTGGTTCTTTCGCATCACGGACTATGCGGGCCGCCTGCTGGCCAACCTGGACTCGCTCGACTGGTCCGACAGCACCCGGACTGCGCAGCGCAACTGGATCGGCAAGTCGGAGGGCGCGGAGATCGTGTTCGTGGTGCAGGACGTCCTGGAGTTCGCTGGCAGTGCCACGGCGAGCGCGGGCCTGTCGGGGGAGGTCGCGGTGAGCACCACCGCCGTCCGTGTGTTCACCACGCGCGCCGACACGATCTATGGCGCCACGTACCTCGTGCTGTCGCCCGAGCACCCACTGGTGCACACCATCACCAGCGACGACCAGCGCGATGCGGTGCAGGAGTACCTGGAGCGGGCGGCGAAGCAGGACCTGGTGACCCGCAAGACGTCACGGGAAAAAACGGGCGTGTTCACGGGTGCCTACGCCACGAATCCTGCCACGGGCCAACCCATTCCCATCTGGATCGCGGACTATGTACTGATGGAGTACGGCACCGGTGCCATCATGGCGGTGCCAGCGCACGATGAGCGCGACCACGAGTTCGCCACGGTCTTCGGGCTGCCCATCGTGCGCGTGATCGCCGGTCCGGACGGAGCGGATTCGCCGGTTGCCGACGCGGCCTTCACCGACACCGCGCATTGCCACCTGGTGAACTCGGAGCGGTTCAACGGGTTGAGCGTCGAAGACGGAATGGCGGCCATCGTCACGGAACTCTCGGCGCGGCACGCCGCCATTCCTGTGGTGAATTACCGGCTGCACGACTGGTGCATCTCGCGCCAACGCTACTGGGGTCCGCCCATCCCCATCACGTATTGCGACGCGTGTGGTGTGGTGCCCGTGCCCGAGGACCAGCTGCCCGTGCTGCTCCCGCCCATCGACGATTTCCGTCCGGACGATTCCGGCGTGAGCCCGTTGGCGCGGCATGCCGAGTGGTACCACACCACCTGCTCCAGCTGCGGGGGACCGGCGCGGCGCGAGACGGACGTGAGTGACACCTTCCTGGACAGCGCGTGGTATTTCCTGCGCTATCCCAGTTCGGATCGCGCCGACGTGGCCTTTGATGCCACGCTCACCAGGCGCTGGTTGCCGGTGCACAGTTACATCGGGGGCAACGAGCACGCCGTGTTGCACCTGCTCTACTCGCGCTTCGTGACGATGGTGCTGCACGACGCCGGCTTCATCGACTTCGAGGAGCCGTTCACGCGCTTTCGCGCGCACGGCATGATCGTGCGCGAAGGCGCAAAGATGTCGAAGAGCAAGGGCAACGTGGTGAACCCGGACGACTACATCAACGAGTGGGGTGCCGACGCGTTCCGCACGTACCTGATGTTCCTGGGTCCCTATGAAGAGGGTGGAGATTTCAGGGACAAGGGCATCTCCGGCGTGAAGCGCTTCCTGGACCGGCTGTGGCGGTCCGTACAGGACGCGCAGTCGGAGGGTGCGCAGGAACCGGAGGTTCGCCGCAAGCTGCACCAGACCATCAGGAAGGTGGGCGACGACATCGCGAAGTTGAGCTACAACACCGCCATCGCGGCGATGATGGAGTACATGAACACGATGCGCTCCGGAGAGCGCACGCCGCATGTGGATGACGTGCGTCCCCTCGTGCAGCTGGTGAGCCCCTTCGCGCCGCATATCGCCGAGGAGTTGTGGTCCATCCTGGGCAACACCACCAGCGTGTTCGACGCAGGGTGGCCCGCCTACGATCCGGCGCTGCTTGTGGAAGACACGGTGACGATGGCCGTGCAGGTGAGCGGCAAGACGCGCGGCACCATCACCGTGCCCAGGGGATGCACGCAGGAGGATGCGATGGCCGCGGCCATGGCGGATCCGGCCATTGCCAAGTTCGTGACCGGCGTACCGAAGAAGATCATCTTCGTGCCCGGACGCATGCTGAACATCGTGGTCTGACAGTCTGACAGTCCGACAGTCCGACAGTCCGACAGCGGGTCAACCGACTGGTCGATCAGCGCTTTGCTACACCAGCGTGTCGCATGGTGCGCGACCCGCCGGAGTGGATAATGACTGTCGTACCGATCGACCCGCTGTCGGACGAGCGAGCGCCGAAGGCGCGATGCGGGTCAGACTGTCAGACCGACGGACTCAAAAGCGGATTCCGACGGTCAACGGCAGCGCCAGAATCGGTCGTGCATCCGCGAGCATCACGTGCAGCCGCAGCTCGGCAACGGCGGAGAAGCCCGTGAGCGGAATCTCCACGCCGGTGCCCGCGTTCACACCGGGCCGCGTGCCCTCATGCGTTGCCCTGTAGATCGCGATGCCGCCAGTCACGAACGTCTGCGCCGTCGATTTCTGCAGGCGATACACGATTGTGGTGCCGAGTGACAGGAGATTCGA
>JAYVNZ010000526.1:0-7293 GCA_043758185.1 Gemmatimonadaceae bacterium
TGGCTGTGGCTCACCACCGCCATCGTGACGAAGGAGTGGGTGGCGTGCCACCGAAAGCACCACGCCTTTGCCGACCGCGAAGGCGATCCGCACAGCCCGGTCGTCGAAGGGCTTCGTGAAATCATGCTGAAGGGAGCGTTCTACTATCGGAAGGCCGTGCAGCAGCCGGGCATGCTCGAGAAGTATGGCAAGGGCACTCCGAATGACTGGCTCGAGCGTCACGTGCTCACCCGATTCAGCTCCATGGGCATCGTCGTCATGCTGGCTATCGACGTCTACCTCTTCGGCCTGTTTGCAGGGCCGGCCGTGTGGGCCGTACAGATGCTCTGGATTCCACTCTGGGCCGCGGGCGTCATCAACGGCATTGGCCACGCACTTGGCTATCGCAACTTCGAGGTGAAGGACGAGAGTCGCAACATCACGCCCATTGCCATCTGGCTGGGCGGAGAGGAGCTGCACAACAACCATCATGCCGATCCCAAGAGCGCCAAGTTCAAGGCGCGCTGGTTCGAGCTCGATATTGGATGGATCTACATTCGCGCACTCAAGCTGGTGGGTCTCGCCAAGATCGAGTACGCGCGCAACTACGGCTCGGCGGCCAAGCGACACGATGAGCTCGCCGTTGACTAACCGCTGTCTGACAGTCTCTCAGTCTGACCCGCTTCGCGCTGCGCGCTCGCTCGCCTGACAGCGGGTCGATCTGCACGACAGTCATGATCCACACAACGGGGTCGTGCGCCACGAGACCCGGTTGTGTAGATCATGACTGACGGACCGACGGACCCGCTGTCAGACGAGGGCGCCGGCGAAGCCGGCCGCCCGGGTCGGACCGTCAGACTGTCAGACCATCACGATGAGGTACTTACATGCCCGCCGAAGTCACTTGTTCCCGCTGCGGTCAGACGCGTGCGGGCTACGAACGCCCGCCCTTTCCCGGCGCCATTGGCGCCCGCGTGGTTGAGGAGATCTGCACGGACTGCTGGGGCCAGTGGCTCAAGCAGCAAACCATGCTGATCAACCATTACGGACTCAACGTCATGGATCCACAGGCACGAAGCTTCCTTACAAAGAACATGGAAGCCTTCCTCTTCAAGAAAGGTGGGGAAGAAGGAGTAGATACCTCGAAACAGGGAACCATCGCATGGTGAATCGCCTCGGCAGTACGCTCAGCCGGTTTTCGCTTGCGGCAGCGGCTGCCGTCGTACTCTCGTCATGTGCCAGCGGACAGGTCACCACGCTGCACGCCGTCGGCGGTGATCGCGAGTGGGCCGATTCCGTACTGGCCACCATGCCGCTTCGCGACAAGGCGGCCCAGATGATCTGGCCGTGGATTCTCGGTGACTATACCGCCGTCGACAACGCGGCGTGGACGCGCGTCGAGCGAATGATCCGCGAGGAGAAGCTTGGCGGAGCCATCATCTCCGTGGGCGGACCCATCGATATTGCGGTCAAGACCAACGCGCTGCAGCAGGCAGCGGCGCTCCCGCTGCTCATCGGCGCGGATCTCGAGACGGGTGCCGCCTTTCGTGCTCGCGGTGGCTATTTCGTTCCCAACGCCATCGACCTGGGTGGCGCCACTGCATTTCCGTACCAGATGGGTATTGGCGCCACACGCGACACAGCGCTCGCCTACGCCATGGGTCGCGTCACCGCACTCGAGGGTCGGGCGCTTGGCATCCACATGGCGTTCGCGCCTGTGCTCGACGTGAACAACAACCCGAAGAACCCGGTCATTGCCGCACGCTCGTTCGGAGAGAATGCACAGCTCGTGGCGCGGCTCGGCGCTGCGTTCATTCGCGGCATCCAGGACAATGGAATGCTTGCCACGGCGAAGCACTTTCCAGGACATGGTGACACGGAGCAGAATTCGCATCTCGAACTCGCGCGGGTAGACGCTTCGCGCCAGCGTCTCGACAGCGTCGAGTTGTTTCCCTTCCGCGAAGCCATTCGTGCCGGCGTGGCAGGCGTGATGACGTTCCACGGTTACCTGCCGGCACTCGATACTACTCGCACCGCCGCCACGCTGAGTCCGGCCATCATGCTGGGGCTCCTGCGCTCGCAGATGGGGTTTCAGGGTATCCTCGTCACCGACGCGCTCGACATGAATGGCGTCCTGGGCAAGGCGACCATGGCGCAAGTCACGCAGCTTGCGGTCGCCGCCGGGAATGACGTGCTCCTCATGCCCACGGATGTACCGGTGGCCATCGAGGCAGTCGTCTCTGGTGTTCGATCGGGGCGCTTCACTGAAGCGCGCGTCGATTCATCCGTGCGCCGCCTGCTCATGGCCAAGCACAGGATGGGACTCGACCGCAATCGCTACGTTGACATCGGAAAAGTTCGCACCATCGTGGCGGACAGCGCCAACCTCGCACCAGCTCGGCTCGCGGCGGAGCGCGCCATCACGCTCGTGCGTGACACGGCCGGCCTCGTCCCACTCGGACGCCTGCCACGTTCCAGCCGCCTCGTGAGCCTTACCATTGCGCCCCGCGCCGAGTTGAGTGCGGGCGCAGCGTTCAATGCAGAGCTCCAGCGAATGTTTCCGGAACTGCGCACGCAGATCCTGACGCCCGACATCGTCTTCGACGCAACGGCCGGTGCCGCATCCGGAGGCGCGGGCGCCTACCTTGCCAGTCCAACGCCCCGCTTGCTCCCTGCCATTGTTGACAATGCCCTGCATGCGGCCGAGGGAGCGGATGTCGTCATCGTGTCGTCGTACTTCGGTGCGAGTTCCAGCACCGCCACGATGACTGCAACGGGCGGCCTCCCCGAACTGGTCGAGGGCCTTGCCAAGGCAGGTCGCAAGGTGGTGCTGGTCTCGTTTGCCAACCCGTATCTTGCGTGGGGCTTGCCTTTCACCCCGGTGTTCATGGAGGCGTGGAGCGCATCACCACTCTCGCAGCGCGCTGCGGCACGGGCGCTTCTGGGACTCGCCCCGATCACAGGCCAGCTTCCTATCACCATCCCGTCAGTCGCACCATACGGCGCGGGGCTGCGACGCGATGCGCAGCCCTCCCCATCGCCATTACCAACGCCGCAATAGTTCACGCGATCACGCGCGGGGCGCCCGTGACATGATCGCGTGCGCAGTGGCGATGCGTGCCGGTTCGCGCCTGCTTGCTTTTTTTGACGCCGCGTCGGCTCGGGCGCACGACGAAAGCGCCAACCGGCAAATCGGTTATATCGTCCGTTGACGCGGCCTCCGAAACCCCGTATATCACGTCACGGCTGCTCCGGGCGAATTAGGAACGTTTTATTACCATATCGCATCGCGCTCATCGTTCGCGCGTGCTGATGCATGGCGCGTCGTTCATTAGTGACGATGCCCTCCGACGCTTCGCGTTGCGGCCCCCTCCATCCAGTCCCCTGTGGTTCGGCAGCCTTGACATTGGTGCCGAATTGTTACTAATTCGCGCCACATGCCATTTGCACAATTGTCTCGATGAAGCCCGCCGTGCGACGGACAACGCTCGCCGTGGACGTCGTCGTTCTTTCCCCACGCGCCGACGCGCTTGCCGTGCTGCTCGTTCGCACGCAGGCGGGTGCGCGCGAGCGATGGTCACTCCCATGGGATGCACCGCAAGCCTCCGAAGGGCTCGAGGAGGCAGCGAGCCGCATCACGTCTGCGGCACTTGGTGTGGAACCCACGTATTTCGAGCAGGTCGGTGCGCTGTGTGATGGACGACGGCATCCTGGAGATGCTGACGTCTCGATCGGGATCGCAGCCCTGTCACCTGCCGGCGTGGGGATTCCGCTGGCGGACGCGGAATGGTTTCCGCTGGCGGCCCTTCCCGCGCTGACCCCCCGCCATCGGTCCGTCGTCGATCGCGCTGCGGCGGTAGTCCGCCAGCGTGTGGACCAGTCTCCGGTCGCGTTTAGGCTGCTGCCCCCGACATTCACGCTGAGCGACCTCCAGGCCGTGTATGAGTTGCTGCTTGGCCGCCGCCTGCACAAGGCCAGCTTTCGGCGCGCGCTACAGGCCAGCTACCTGGCGGAGCCCACCGACGAGTGGCGCAGCGAGGGACGCGGCCGGCCCGCGCAGCTGTTTCGCTATGCGCCCAAGAAGCGCCGGGGTGCCCGGCGTGGCGTCCGGTTCGACTTGTTCACGGAGTAGTCGGCCAGCCGTGCCCCGCGGCGTTATCGGCCGGGCCACAGATTGCACGAATGCCATGCGCACCCCTTGCTTTTTGGCACATTAGTCGCAATATGTTATTTAGGTCCAATCATCGAGGGCTATGCTCGACTATCTGGACGGGCTGTGCGCAGCGCTCCTGGCACGCAACGGAACGGAAATTCGGCGGCTGTTGCGCCATCCGCTCGCGCGTGCCCTGCCGCGGCGCGTGCGCGAAGAGGGGTACGCTATCGCCCGGTCGGGACCGGACAGCCTTCGCGCGCCCGTCCAGACGCTGCACTTCTACCATCAGACGCTCCACCTGCTCGGCGCGCGCTCCGTTGCCGCACGCACGGAAGCGCCGGCCGCAGAGCGCTCGGGCAACGAGCGCCAGATCGAGATGCCACTCCGCGCCTCGCGGGGCTGATCAGTCGGCGCACACGGTCGCGCCGCTCTTCCGCAACACCCGCCGAGCGATCGCTGCGTTGTCGCGGGCAATGCGAAACAATTCTGCGACCACGACGTTCGCATCCACGCCTTCAACTTCGTCGACGATGAATTCGTCGTCGTCGGGTGACGGGGGCGCATACGAGCGCCGCTCCATCACCACACGGCCCCTGAGCCCCTGCGCCGACATGTTCGCCGGCTCGCTGATCAGCAGTTCCACACGAACATAGCCACCACCGGGCATCGGCCGTGAATACAGAGGCCGGGTCGAGGGCTCAGCTGCGTCGGCTCCGTGGACGTCCTGCGCGTGACTCGACATCCGCACCTCCCTGCACACCGCGTTTCTTTCCGCGTCGGAGCGCACTCGCGTCGTCCGCGTCGTCCAGCATCTCCTCCAACTGCGTCATTGCATTCACGAGTGCCTTCTTTCCCGTTCGTGCGGCGAGCGCATTTCCCCAGAGGTCTCCCACACGGGCCACACGGCGGGGCATGCTCTGCAGTGAGTGGGTCGCCGTGCGAAGGCGTGCCGTGAGCTCCCGCTCCTCCAGTGGCGCAGACACCGGCGCCCCATGCTCTGCGCGAACACTGTATGCGGAGGCCATGCTCTTACCGCGCGCATTCTGCATGGCATCTACATAAATCGTTCCCGACGGACGTGCGCGGAGTGATCGCTCCACCGTGGCCCGCTCGGGAGCCTGTACTGTCACGACGCGTGCAATCAGCATGGCAAGCGCCGCCGACGTTTCGTACGACGTCGCCCGCGGCAGGGGAATGACGACGTGCATGCCGCTCGACCCGGATGTCTTGACCGCGGCTGGCAATGCGCAGTGGTGCACCACGCTGAGCACGTCCCGCGTAAGGGCAACCACAGCACTGAATGGCATCTCGGGACCGGGGTCCAGATCGATCAGGCACCGGTCGGCCGCGTCGATGTCCCCCACCCTCGACAGCCAGGGGTGCACCTCGATGGCGCCGATCTGCACGGTGTAGAGCAGTGTGGCGAGGTCGCCGCCGATGATCCGGTCCTTCGGCCCGTCACCCCTGGTGTCGATTGCCTCCACCCGGACTCCCTCGGGCACGTGCTCCCCAGCATTCTGCTGAAAGAACATCGGCCCGCCGGCTCCCTCAGGATAGCGCTTGAGAACGAGTGGGCGATCTGCGACATGCGCCTTGAGCGCGGGCCAGATGGTCGCGTAGTAGCGCATCAATGCGCCCTTCGTGGCGCCCCCATCGAAATACGGCTTCGCGAGGCTCGAGACCTTGAGCTCGGACCCGCGACCGAGCTTCAGGACACCAGCACCACCGGAGCGTTCGAGGGCGGCCAGCTGCGCCACCACGCCGGCGATTGTCCCCGGCGTGCCGGCAGTGACCCTGCTACGCGCCATGTCCTGCGTCACCCCTGGCAACTCCTGGAGCGCATCGCGGATAGCCGCGTGCGAAGGAGGTCACTCCGGCTTGGTGACGTCCGCAGCCTGCGGACCCTTCTGCCCCTGCACAATCTCGAACTCCACCTTGTCGCCTTCCGCCAGCGACTTGAAGCCATTGCCCTGGATTGCGCTGAAGTGAACGAAGACATCAGGGCCGCCCTCACGCGAAATGAAGCCGAAGCCTTTCGCGTCATTGAACCATTTCACCGTGCCGTTGATGCGTTCCATGAACTCTACCTCGTACCGAGCTGATGTACCTGGTCGCGTGTGAAAAGTTGACGCCAGCCTCGGCCATCGGCTCGCTCCACGTGACCCATATGATGCCTCGTGGTGCCATGGTTCGACGCCCGAGGCGGGACGTATGGGATGGGTCGGGCAAGTTTTGTGCACACGCAAACGCAATGTGCTTCAGCCTGCTGCCATGGGCACCGCAGTCTCGAGGGGAAACGACCGAAACGCGACACGGGGCCGATTGCTCGGCCCCGTGTCGCGGGTGACGTCCTGACACCACGAGAGAATCCCTACGCAGCGCCCGCGATGTAGCGTGCAACGCGTCCGCACTCGCGACACTGCAGGGTAACCTGCGAGCGTGGAGGCGGTGGAAAGTCATCTGGTGTACGTTCGATCTGGCCGGAACACGACGGACAGCTCAGCGGCGAGCCATTCCGGTCGTTCGCGATCAGGTGGAGCGCTTGTACTGGATTGTAGGTAGCCGGGCGCGGTTTGCGCATTGGCACTCCGATGTAATTTCGCACTACCCCGGTCCTGATCGAGGCGCCGGGACGCCCTGGACGAATAGTAACCCTCAAAGGGCCTAAAGCACAGTGGGGTATCGTCTTGCGAATTGATTTCCGGGGTGCGGCCCTCATTGGCCTGTGTTTGGGGTCCGCCTGCGGGCCCCACGCACATATTCCGCCCCGCCCTGTTGTCGTGCCCTTCACGGTCGATTCCGCGGACGCTGCCGCCAGGCTCGCACACGTACTTGCACCGGTGCTGTACATCCAGCGCGATGAAATGTTCCCGCTCAGCCGGGCGGTCGCTGTTGTCCATCCCACCAGGCGCGTCATTGCCTACCACCTGCTATGGCGTGACGACGTGCACGGGGCATGGATTCCGTTCACGGTCCCGACCGATGAGGAGGTCATGTGGGTCGGCTATGACCCGAGCGGTGCCCCCAGCGACCTCTGGACCTATTGGCATGGGATCATCCTGCATGCGGACTGGCGCGATCGCGGCACGCCCGCGATCAACGTGCAGTGGGGAAAGCACGGATCGTTGCCACGCGGCATTGTCGAAAGCGACCTCCCGCGC
>JAYVNZ010000527.1:0-3421 GCA_043758185.1 Gemmatimonadaceae bacterium
GTGCGCATAATGGCGCTTGTCCGACTCGTACTCCACGTGGGCCGTCGCGATGGTGATACCACGCGCCTTCTCTTCCGGCGCCTTGTCGATCTGGTCGAAGTCGACCTTCTGCGCCAAGCCCTTGGCCGCCTGGATTGCCGTGATGGCCGCGGTCAACGTCGTCTTGCCATGATCGACGTGTCCAATCGTGCCCACGTTCACGTGCGGCTTGGTGCGCTCGAACTTTGCCTTTCCCATGACCTGTTACCGAAACGCAAGAGGTAGGACAGCCAGTAGCCGCCAGAGGAATACTTCGTCCCCCAGCGGCCGGATGAATTTCTGCGTGTACGCCATATCCACTGCAGCGCCCCGCCCAATCGAACGACACATCGCCGAAACCCTGACGACGACCCATCGAGCAGAGGACGCGATCGGGATTGAACCGATGACCTCACCCTTACCAAGGGTGTGCTCTACCAACTGAGCTACGCGTCCAAGCCGACCATCAACCACTCGAACCGGGAAAAAGTTTCCCCGGAGACACGGAAGCCGCCGCAATGCCGCGCGGCGGCCGGCTTCCCTTCACCTGCAACTGCTCCTGCAACAATCCCAGAGCGGGAGACGGGGCTCGAACCCGCGACATCAAGCTTGGAAGGCTTGCGCTCTACCAGCTGAGCTACTCCCGCGAAGTACCGCCCCGAACGTGCACGCCATGTGACCGCTACGACGCATGGTGAGGGAAGGATTCGAACCTTCGAAGGCTTGCGCCGTCAGATTTACAGTCTGATCCTTTTGGCCACTCAGGAACCTCACCCACTCATCTCGCACACCGGCGTCATGACCACGCCCGTAAAGCACCTCGAGAGCTGACGGCGAGAGTCGAACTCGCGACCGCCTGATTACAAATCAGGTGCTCTACCAACTGAGCTACGTCAGCAGACGGCCGTTTCTGCGCGAGACTCATAGGATAGTTGGACGAAAGGGGGGAGTCAAGGCGGCTCAACCGAGCTTCCACCGCGTTTCCCCACCGGCGTCCTCGACGGTCACGCCGCGCGCGGTCAACTCCCCCCGGATGCGATCGGCTTCGGCAAAATCACGAGCCGCCCGCGCAGTCCGCCGGGCCTCGATTCGCCCCTGAATCCACTCGGCGAACTCGGCCTCTGCTTCCTCGAGCGCTGGCACGATGTCCAGAATACTGTCGATCCGGTCGAACGCTGCCCTCGCACGCTCCACCGACGCGGTGTCACCGCCCTTTCGGTCCAGCTCCGCATTGGCCTGCCGTATAAAGTCAAACAGCGCGGCGAGGGCTTCCGGGCCGTTGAGATCGTCAAACAACGCGGCCTCCGCCCGCTCCACCGCCTCGTCAGCCACCGTGCCCAGCTCGGGCGTCCCGCCCAGCCTCAGAGCCGTGTCGGAGCGCAGACGGGCGGCGAAATCGCCAACCCGGCGCACGGCCTGACGCGAAGCCTCGAGCGCCTCCTCAGACAGATTGAGCTCCTTCCGGTAATGCGTATTGAAGACGAAATGCCGAAGGGCCGCGGCTGAGTAGCGCGCTTCGCGTAGCCCCTGGACGGTGCTCACGTTGCCGACGCGCTTTGCCATCTTGGCGCCATCGGTAAGCAGGAACGCACCGTGGCTCCACACGCGCGCGAACGGCACGCCCGTGGCCGCCTCGCTCTGCGCAATTTCGTCCTCATGATGCGGGAAGATAAGGTCGATGCCGCCACAGTGGAGGTCGAGCGTTTCGCCCAGGAGATCCATTGCCATGGCAGAACACTCGAGATGCCATCCCGGCCGTCCGCGGCCCCAGGGAGAATCCCATGCCGCGCCCGTGGCCTCATCCTCCGGCTTCGCAGCTTTCCAGAGTGCGAAGTCCTGCGCGTTCTCCTTCGTATAATCGTCCTGCATCACCCGCGCGCCGGCCTTGATTTCGCGGGTGTCCAGCCGTGATAGCCGGCCGTACGACGGGAATTTCGATATCGCGAAATACACCGAGCCATCTTCGGCCTGGTAGGCCACCCCTCGGCTCACCAGGCGCTCGACAAGCGCGATCATCTGGGGAATGAAGTCCGTCGCCTTCGGATACGCCTCCGCCGCCTGGATGCGCAGGTACTCGCGGTCCCGGTGGAACACCACGATGACCGGCTCGGTGACCTCGGTGATGGTCTTTCCCTGCTCCAACGCTCGCTTGATGATCTTGTCGTCCACGTCGGTCAGGTTCATGACCTGATGCACCGTCCATCCGCGCAGCGCGAGCACGCGCCGCATCAGATCCTCGAAGAGGAACGTGCGAAAATTGCCCAGGTGTGCCGGGTTGTAGACCGTGGGTCCGCACGTGTACATGCGGACGGTCGTACCGTCAGCGGGTGCGAAGGACTCGACCTGGCGGGAGAGGGTATTGTAGAGGCGGAAGTCGGACAAGTTGGGGGACGGGGGACGGGGACGGCGAGCGGTGAGCTTTGAGCGGTGAGCGGTGAGTGGTGACGAATAAAGTTAGGCGAGCGGCAAGGCAGGTGGGGAGAAGGTCGCGATACCCTCGGCATCCAGTGACAACTTGATCCGTGCGCGAAGGTCGCGTGCAACGTCGTCACGCCGGTACGGGTCCACGCGCGCCACGGTGCGGAGAGTCACCGCCCCACCGGCGATTTTCTCTACGCCCACCACACGCGGTGGATCGAGGAGCGCGTCAGCCCAGGCAGGATCCACCCCCAACGCTGAGGCAGCGCGCCCGATCGCGACTGTTGCCCTGTCCGAATCGGCCCACGCCACGTCGATATCCACGGCCACGCGGCCCCACGACCGCGTGAGGTTCGTGACTTGCGCGATCTGCCCATTGGGAATGATGTGCAGCGCTCCGTTGGCATCCCGGAGATAGACGAGGCGCAACGTGATGTTCTCGACAGTGCCTTCCACGCCGCCAATGCGGATGACGTCGCCGAGCGCGAACTGGTGTTCCAGCTGCAGGAAGAAGCCGGTGACGTAGTCGCGCACGAGACTCTGTGACCCGAACGAAATAGCGAGTCCCACAACGCCGGCACTGGCCAGCAGCGGTGAGATGTTGAAGTCGAGCTGATTGAGTACCATCAGCACGCCAACAACGGTGAGGATGGCCCGGCCCAGGCTCCGCACGAGCTTGGCCGCCGTGCGTGCCCGCTGTTCGCGGGCCCCGTGCATCGTGGCGTCGTGGCCGTCCGTGCCCCAGTGCTCGATGCGGCGCGACAGGAAGCGGATGAAGTACCAGAGCGCAAAGACGGAGATCACGACCCCGCCCACATCGATGCCCTTGTCCACCGCGTAGTCGGCGCCATTGCGCCGCCACTCGGCAAGCGTGCGCGGGCGGTGGTCGGCTACGGCAACGGCGGTCTGCGTGGTGGCGGGAGCAGGTGGCATGGCGGCAAGCTAGCTGCGCTGGCCCACCGCCAACAGCACCGACAGCAGTCGC
>JAYVNZ010000528.1:0-1773 GCA_043758185.1 Gemmatimonadaceae bacterium
ACCGAGCGCGCCCCGTGTTTCGCCGCATACTCCCGTTCGTCGTGTTCGTCGCCCTGGCGATGATTGCACCCGCCAATCACGCCCTTGCCCAGCAGGTAGACGTCATCCGCGGCCTGATTGCGGGGCCCGACAATGCCCCGATAGAAAACGCCAACGTCACGGCGACGTCAGTGCAGGGAGGAGTCAACCGAACCGCTCGCACGGACAAGAGCGGACGATTCACCATCACCTTTCCCGGCGGAGAGGGTGACTACTATGTGAATGTCACCTCCATCGGATTCGCTCCCCGGCGATTCGAAGTGAAGCGCACGGCGGACCAGGACATCCTGGTTGCCGATGCGCGGCTACAGCGCATGGTGCTGCTGGACACCATGAGGGCAGTGGCCGAGCGTGGGCGCGTGAACAGGAATGACAAGCCCGCGGATATCGGCGGAAACGAGCAAACCGCCAATGCTGCCGCGGTGAGCGCCGCACAGGCCGGTGACCTCAATGCCATGGCTGCCTCCATCCCGGGCGTGACGCCCGTGACTGGGGCGGATGGGGATCCTGCCGGCTTCTCGGTGCTCGGCTTGTCGGCAGACCAGAATACCACCACGCTCAACGGCCAGAATTTTGGGAGTGCCACACTCCCCCGGGATGCTGTCATCAGCACCTCGCTCAACACGGCGCCGTACGACGTGAGCCGAGGCGGGTTCAGCGGTGGTCAGTTCAACATCCAGCCCGGCTCGGGTTCCAACTTCATCCGCAGGAGTTCGAGCCTGAACGTCGACTCGCCAAAGCTGCAATGGACCGATCCGGCGGCTCGCGCACTTGGGCAACAGTACAGCAACCTGTCATTGAGCGGTGCCGTGTCCGGTCCCATCGTGATGGACAAGGCGTTCTACAACGTGTCGTACCAGCTGGGTCGTCGCGCGAACGACCTCCAGACACTGCTGAACACCAATGCGGTCGGCCTCGAGGCCGCCGGCATCTCGGCGGATTCTGCTGCGCGGCTGCTCACCATTGCCCAACTCGCCAACATTCCAACAGGCATTGGGGGCGGTATACCGAACAGCCGACTCGCGGATCAGGGCTCGGTGTTCGGCAGCATGAACCTCACCCCGCCCAATTCCAGCTCGGGACAGACCTTCAACCTGACGTTCAGCGCCAACTGGAACAAGCAGACGCCGGTGGGGCAGTCACTCACGACGGAGCTGCCCGCGCACAGTGGTGACCGTACCAACTATGGTGGTGGCGTGCAGGGAAGTCACACCGCTTATGTCAGGAACACGATCCTCAGCGAAAGCTCGATCAACTTCAACGCCAACCGGAACTATGGAACGCCGTACACGCTGTTGCCGAACGGCAGCGTGCTTGTGAACTCGAGCTTCGCCGATGGCACGAGTGGCGTGCGCAACATTGGCTTCGGCGGCAGTTCCAACCTCAGCACGCGCAGCGGAAACGCGAGTATTGGTGGTACAAACCAGCTCTCGTGGTTCAGCAAGGACAACAGGCACCGCCTCAAGCTGGCTACCGAACTGCGGCAGGACGGCTACGAGCAGGACCAGACCACCAACGCGCTCGGCACCTTCTACTTCAATTCGCTCGCGGACCTGCAGGCCAACCGGCCGGCCTTCTATACCCGCCAGCTGTCACCTCGCGTGCAGAGCGCGGGAGAAACGGTGGCCGCGATTTCGCTGGGCGATTCATACAAGGTGAATCCCGACCTGCAGCTCCAGTACGGGCTTCGGGTTGATGGCAACAGATTTTCCCAGGTGCCGGCGTTCAATGCCA
>JAYVNZ010000529.1:0-17019 GCA_043758185.1 Gemmatimonadaceae bacterium
CATCCGCAAGGACGGCAGTCGCTTTCCGGCGGTGGTCTCCGTGACCGCACTGCGCGACGCGCAGGACGCCATCATCGGCTACCTGCTCATCGGCACGGACAACACGGCGCGGAAGCAGGCGGAAGAGGCGCTCGTGACGGCCGGCGCGCTCCAGAGCGCCATCTTCAACAGCGCCAACTTCTCCAGCATTGCCACCGATGCGAGCGGCGTCATCCAGATCTTCAACGTGGGCGCCGAGCGCATGCTCGGCTACACGGCGGCGGATGTCATCAACAAGATCACACCGGCGGACATCTCGGACCCCCAGGAGGTCATCGCACGCGCGAGTGCGCTGAGTGACGAACTGGAGACGCGCATCACGCCGGGCTTCGAGGCCCTCGTGTTCAAGGCGTCGCGCGGCATCGAGGACATCTACGAGCTCACCTACATCCGCAAGGACGGCAGTCGCTTTCCGGCGGTGGTCTCCGTGACCGCACTGCGCGACGCGCAGGACGCCATCATCGGCTACCTGCTCATCGGCACCGACAACACGGCGCGCAAGCAGGCGGAAGAAGCACTGGTCAAGGCCGGCGCGCTTCAGAGCGCCATCTTCAACAGCGCCAACTTCTCCAGCATCGCCACGGACGCCAAGGGCGTCATCCAGATCTTCAACGTGGGCGCCGAGCGCATGCTCGGCTACACGGCCGATGAGGTGATGAACAAGATCACGCCGGCCGACATCTCCGACCCCGACGAGGTGATCGCACGGGCACGCACGCTGAGCGTGGAGCTCGACACGCCCATCACGCCGGGCTTCGAGGCGCTGGTGTTCAAGGCCTCGCGCGGCATCGAGGACATCTACGAGCTGACGTATATCCGCAAGGATCGCAGCCGCTTCCCGGCCGTGGTGTCGGTGACGGCGCTGCGCGACGAGGAGGATGCGATCATCGGATACCTGCTCATCGGCACGGACAACACCGCGCGCAAGCAGGTGGAGGAAGAGCGGATGAAGCTGGACCAGCGGCTGCGCGACCAGCACTTCTACACGCGGTCGTTGATCGAGTCCAACATCGATGCCATCATGACCATGGATCCGCGCGGCATCATCACGGACCTCAACAAGCAGACCGAGGCGCTCACCGGGTGCACGCGCGACGAGCTGATCGGGGCGCCGTTCAAGAACTACTTCACCGACCCGGTACGCGCCGAGGCGGGCATCAATCGCGTGCTGAACGAGGGAAAGGTCACCAACTACGAGCTGACGGCGCGTGCGCGCGACGGCAAGCTCACGGCGGTGTCGTACAACGCCACCACCTTCCATGATCGCGACCGCAGCCTGCAGGGCGTGTTCGTTGCCGCACGCGACGTGACGGAACTCAAGCGCTTCGAGCAGGCACTGCAGCAGAAGAACGTGGAGCTGGAAGACGCCAGCCGGATGAAGTCGGAGTTCCTCGCCAACATGTCGCACGAACTGCGCACGCCGCTGAACGCCATCATCGGCTTCTCCGAAGTGCTGCGCGACGGCATGCTCGGCGAGATGACGGACCAGCAGCGCGGCTTCATCAGCGACATCTTCAGCAGTGGAAAGCACCTGCTCTCGCTGATCAACGACATCCTTGACCTCTCCAAGGTGGAAGCGGGCAAGATGACGCTCGACCTCGAGACCGTCGAAGTGTCGCTCCTGTTCGCGAACAGCCTGTCCATCATCCGGGAAAAAGCGGCGACGCGGCGGATTCGCCTCAAGATGGATGTGGCCGAGGAACTCGGCGCGATCCAGGTAGATGCGCGCAAGCTGAAGCAGATCGTGTACAACCTGCTGTCCAACGCGGTGAAGTTCGCGAAGGAAGGCGGTGCGGTGACGCTGCACGCCAGTCGCGTTCCCCGCGCGGACGTGAGCCGGCTATCCGACAATGCCACGGGAAGCACCTTTCCGCTGGCCGACAGCGAGTTCAACGAGTTCCTGCGGATCAGTGTCACCGACACTGGCATCGGCATCGCGCCCGATGGGCTGCAACGCCTGTTCAAGCCCTTCAGCCAGATCGACAGCGGCCTCTCCAGAAAGTTCGAGGGCACGGGGCTTGGCCTTGCCATGGTCAAGTTGCTGGCCGACCTGCACGGGGGCTCGGTGGCGGTGGAGAGCGCGGTGGACGAGGGGTCGTGCTTCACGGTCTGGCTTCCCTTTCGCGCGCCGGAGGAGGTGGTGCCCCTCTTCAAGCTTCCGTTGCCGCTGCTCGGCAATGCTCCGGCGGGTTCCCGCACCGCGCTCGTGGTGGAGGATGACTTCAAGTCCGCCGACCTCATTCGCGTACAGCTCGAAGCGGAAGGGTTTGTTGTCCTGCATGCACCTACCGCGGAGATCGCGCTGGAGGTGGCGGCCAAGCAGCCGCTGGCACTCATTACGCTCGACATCATGCTGCCCAACATGGACGGGTGGGAATTTCTGCATCGCCTCAAACAGGTACCCGCCCTCAGCCGCATCCCGGTGGTTATCATCTCCATCGTTGCCGACCCCAACAAGGGCTTCGCGCTCGGTGCCGCCGAGGTCATGCAGAAGCCCATCTCGCGACAGGAGCTTTACGAGACACTCGTGCGCCTCGACCTGTTCCCCGTGCAGCAGCACAAGAAGTTGCGGGTCCTCGTGGTGGACGACGATCCGGCCGCAATCGAGCTCATCGCCTTCCGCATCACGGAGCTGGGCGGCACCGTGCTGCGCGCGCGCGGCGGTCGGGAGGCGATCGACGTCGCGCGACGGGAGTTGCCGGAACTCATTGTCCTGGATCTGATGATGCCGGAGATCAGTGGCTTCGACGTGGTGGCCGAGCTCCAACTGCAGGCCGACACGGCACGCATTCCGGTGGTGGTCGTCACTGCCAAGATCGTGACGCCGGAAGATCGTGTCCGGCTGAACGGCTACGTGATGTCCATCATCGAGAAGGCGGCCTTCGACCAGGATCGGTTCGCCGGTGAAGTGCGACGCGCGATGACCGCTCGTCCGGTGACGACCTGAAATGGCGAAGGTGCTCGTGATCGAGGACAATCCCGCCAACATGACGTTGGCGGTATTCCTGCTTCAATCGGCGGGCCATACCGCGCTCAGTGCAACGGATGCGGAGGCCGGCTTGATGCTGGCGCGTGAGGAGCAGCCGGATCTCATCCTCATGGACATCCAGCTGCCGGGCATGGACGGCCTGCAGGCCACGGGCCTGCTGAAGCAGGCCGATGCGACGAAGTCGATTCCCGTGATCGCCCTGACGGCACTGGCCATGAAGGGCGACGAGGAGCGCATCCGCGCTGCCGGGTGCGATGGATACATTGCGAAGCCGCTGTCGTACAAGGAATTCCTGGCCACCATCAAGGCGCAACTTGCGCTGGCGTCCTGAACCACGCGTCGTACGTGCTGCACGCACCGGCTAACTTCATTCGTCGATGACTTCGCCTACTCCGTCACGCGGATTCGCCGCGCGCATTCTCATTGTCGATGACGAACGCCACAACCGGCAGTTGCTTGAGGTGATGCTCGCGAACGAGGGCTTCAGCCTCCAGACTGCAGCCGGGGGTGAGGAAGCGCTCGCGATGGTTGCGGTCGAGATACCCGACCTCATCCTCCTCGACGTCATGATGCCGGGAATGGACGGCTATCAGGTGGCAACGCGCATCAAGGGCGACCCCGCGACGGAACATGTGCGCATCATCATGCTCACCGCCCTCGACGACCGGAACTCCAGGATGCACGGCCTCAGCACTGGTGCAGAGGGCTATCTCGCCAAGCCCGTGAACCGTGCCGAACTCACAGCCGGTATTCGCGCACTCCTTCGCCTGGCCCCTCACGGATACCGGAGCGAGCCGGGCGCGTAGCCACCGGCGATCGCGACAATGTCGCCCGGTCGTGCATCGCGGAACCACCGTCGCGTGCAGCGGTATACAGCGGGACGTCACCGAACGGCCGCACCGACCACGACTGGAGACTGGAAATGCGCAGACTCGCCTTGCTTACGCTCGCCCTCGGGATGGCGGCATGCGCCACCGATGCCACGGCCCCATCCACGTCCATCGAGGGTCGCTACAGCCTGCAACGCATCAACGGCACGGCGCTGCCCTACACGTTCGCGAACGGCGCGCAGCTCACGAGTGACCAGTTGGTGCTCAACAGCGACGGCACCTTCACGGACATCGCCCGGTACAGCAACGGACAGTCGAGTACCGAGGTTGGCTACTACACCAGCTTGAACGGCTCCATCACGTTCAACGACCAGACCAGCGGCATCACATACCAGGGCTCCCTGAGTGGCACCGTGCTCACCGCGATCGTCAGCGGCTTTACGGAGATCTACCAGAAGAACTGATGAAATGGTCGGACGGTAGCCCCTGTCCCGTCAGACTGTCAGACCGTCAGACCGTCAGACTCACTCAGCGGGTGAGTCGCAGCACGTCATAGAGATAGCGTACGCCGAAGGCCAGGTTGTCCACGGAGAGCCGCTCGTCGTTGCCGTGCATTCCCTTCTGCATGTCTGCACTCGTCACCTTGAACGGATCAAACCCGTAGGTGATGATGCCGAGCCCGCGGTACCAGGGCCGGTCGCTGGCCGCGGTGAACATGGGCGTGGTCACGAGTGCGCGCGGGTCGCGGTCACGCGTGGCCTGCTCGATGGCGCGAAACAGTTCCGTGTCGATCGAGTTGTCCATCGCGCCCTTGCGCGTCGCTGGAGCAATGACCTCCACCGTGCTGTCGGCCACGATGCGGCGGATGTCTGCGAGGAATGCCGCCGGGTCCTGATCGGGCAGCAGCCGCACATCCAGGTACGCGGATGCCTCGGGTGGAATGACGTTGGTCTTGTTGGACCCCGTGAGCATCGTGGGCGAGATGGTGTTGCGCAGGATCGCATTCCAGTACACATCGCTGGTGAGCCACCTGCGCGCTGCCGGTGACCGGATGGCCACTGCCACGTCTGCGAGCCATGCGCGCTGCTGCCCCGCGTAGCTCGCAGAGAGTGTCTTGAAGTACCGCGCGACGCCAGGCACCGCGTGCAGTGGGGTGTCGTATCGTGCCACCCGGTCCAGCGCCGCCACCAGGTGCGTCACGGGGTTCTGTCGCGTTGGCCTTGATCCATGCGAGGGAACGCCGCGCGCCACGAGGCGCAGTCCGTACGGACGCTTCTCGTCCACGCCCACTCCGTAATAACGGACAGCACCATTCACCACCGGGTTGTCGCCCCCTTCGGTGAGCAGGAACTCCACGTCGCCCAGCAGGTCCGCATGGCGCTTCACGAACTCGGCTGCACCAGTGCCGCCATTCTCCTCGTTGGAGTTGCCGATGAACACGATGTCGCGCGTGAGCGGTACCCCGCTGCGCTTGAGTGCGATCATCGCCATGAGGTGCGCAATGCCCTGCCCCTTCATGTCGAGCGTGCCGCGGCCATACACGTAGCCGTCCCTGAGTTCCGCACCGAACGGATCGCTCGTCCAGTACGATGCAACGGCGGGCACGACGTCGATGTGATGCACCAGCGCGATTGCCTTCCGTGTGCCGGTGCCCTTGAGCCTCGCGTACAGGTTCGCGCGCCCGGGGCCAAGCTCCGCGGTGTCCACGATGGATGCGTCGATGCCTTCACGCTGCAGCACGCGCGCGAGGAATCGTGCCCCCTCGAGCTCGTTGCCCGGGGGATTCGAGGTGTTGATGCGAATGTACTCGCGCAGGTTCTGCACGCTTTCACGCTGCAGGGCATCCCAGTCCACCGCCGCGCGAGGTTCGGGCGCCTGCGCACGCAGATGCCCGGTGGCGAGCAGGAACACGCTGAGAAAACGGCAACGCATGTGCAGTGGGGTGCAGGGTACGGCGGGAACGGACTGAACCCGCACCACCGCAATGTGGCCAGACGCGCGCTGGTCGCGGAAGTACCGCCGGATGAAGCCCCACACGTCCGCAGCGCAGCGTGGCATTCGTCGCCGTCTCGACTCGCCCGCCGACGCCTCCCCCCAGGCTCAGGCGCGCTGCGCTTCTCCCCGGGCCACTGCGAGCAACTGGCGACCAATCACGACATGCACGCCCAGCACGGCGAGCAGCACGCCTGCCACAGCGAACCACGACAGGAAGCGCTCTGGCCCATCGAGGCCGGCACTGACTGTGGGCCGGGTGATGTACACGAACAGCAGGTAGAGCGCCGCGATGCCACCACAGGCGGCGAAGGCGCCGAAGCCGGCGAGTCGGGCAATCTTTGGCGGCATGAGGTCCTCGGGAGTGGGGTGAATGCGTGCGCGCGTCGCGCGCTTCTCGTGCAAGGAACGGCAGCGGCGCGGCCTTCGCAACTAGGAGTCGAGGACCTCGACACCCGCCACACTCACGCGATGCGAGACGAGCGGCAATGGGGGATCCGCTTCGTCGGCGAGCATGATGGCCGACCGAAGCGTCATGCGCCCGCTGTCGATGCCCACGCGATCTCGCGCGAAGATCGTGGCAATGGCCTCACCCTCTTCCACCCAGTCGCCCGGCCGCGCAGTGACCAGAAATCCTACGGACAGGTCGAGCGTGTCCTCCATCGTCGTGCGTCCGCCGCCCATGGCTGCGATGCCGCGACCAATGGCCCGGGGCTCGACGCGCGCCACAAAGCCGCGCCGAGGCGCCGTGAACACTTCCACCTCAGCCGCCTGCGGAAGGAGCGCGGGATCGTCGACCACTGCGGGATTGCCTCCCTGCGCCTCGATGATGCGCTGGAAATGCTCCGCGGCCCGACCCGTGGCAATCGCGTCGGCCATCACGCGCCGCGCGTCCGCGTGGTCTGCCACGCGGCCGGCCAGCAGGAGCATCTCCGCGCCAAGTGCGTACGTGACCTCGAGCAGGTCGTCTGGCCCCTCGCCACGCAACGCGAGGATTGCCTCCTCCACTTCCAGCGCATTCCCGCACGCTCGGCCCAGTGGGCGATCCATGGCCGTGATGAGCGCCACCACCGGGCACTGGTGGTCCGAGCCCAGGTCGATCATGATCTGCGCGAGTTCGAGCCCGCGCGCGAGTTCGGGAAGAAAGGCGCCGGATCCGCGTTTCACGTCCAGCACCAGTCCCGTCAGGCTTTCCGCGAGCTTCTTGCTCATGATGCTCGCCGCAATCAACGGGATGGACTCAACGGTCCCTGTGGCATCGCGAAGCGCATACATCTTCCGGTCGGCAGGTGCAATCTCCGCCGTCTGGCCAATCAGCGCACAATTCAGCTTCTCGAGCAGCCTCCTCGCGGCGTCCAGCGAGAGGTTCGTGTCGAACCCCGGGATCGCTTCCAGCTTGTCGAGCGTGCCACCGGTGTGACCCAGTCCACGACCGGACATCATTGGCACGGCAACACCAAGGCAGGCAATGAGCGGCGCCAGGACGATGGAAACCTTGTCGCCCACCCCGCCGGTGGAATGCTTGTCTATGCGTGGGCGGTCCAGGTACGCCAGGTCGAGGACATCGCCGCTGCACAGCATGGCGTCCGTGAGCGCGTGCGTCTCGGAACGGTCGAGGCCCCGGAGGAAACACGCCATCAGGAACGCCGCCATCTGGTAATCCGGTACGTGCCCCGCGGCGTACGCATTGGCGAGGGCACGCCACTCGCCGGGTTCGATGCGGCCACCGTCGCGTTTGCGCTCGATGAGTCTCAGCGCGAGCATTGACCACACTGTGGGGTATCAATACACTGGCAGAGCATCACGACCGGCCTCAGCCATGGAATTGCTGCCGTGATCGCGCGCCTCGTCGAGCAACGTGTTCGTTCGTCAACCTGCTTCAGGGAGTCTTTCATGTCCGTCCTGTTCTCGGCCTCACGGCGCGTTGTCGGCGCCCTGGCTTTGGTCACCTTTGCGGTTGCGCCCGCGCGCCTGGCTGGCCAGTCGGCTGCCGAGCATGTCGCCCTTGGCGACAAGGAGTACCAGGCGCTCAATGCGCCCGCGGCACTGCATCATTACGAGGAGGCCCTGAAGGCCGATCCCAGGTCCTATGAGGCATTGTGGAAGGCGACCCGCGAGGCGGTGGACGTGGGTGAGTACGCTGACGAGAAGGAGCGCGAACGGCTGTATGGAGTCGCAGAACAATACGCGCGGCGCGCCGTCGAGGCGAACCCCGCTGATGCGCAGGGGCACTCGCAGCTTGCACGGGCGCTCGGCCGGAAGGCGCTGTCGCTCGGCAAGAAGGACCAGGTGAAGTATGCCGGTGATGTCCGTACCGCCGCGCTCGACGCACTCCGGATCAACCCGAAGGAGCCTGCCGCCCTGCACGTGATGGGCAAGTGGAACTACGAAGTCCTGCGACTGAGCGGCATCACGCGCTTCATGGCCAAGACCTTCCTTGGCGGCAAGGTGTTCGACTCCGCCAGCTGGGACGACGCCCAGCGATACATGGAGGAATCAGTGGCGGTCGATCCTTCGCGCCTCGTTCATCACCTCGATCTTGCCCGCGTCTATGCCGCGCGCGACAACAAGGTCAAGGCCCGCGAGCAGTACGAGATGGTGATCAAGGGTCCCGTGACCGATTACAACGACCGGAAGTTCCAGGCTGAGGCGGCAGAAGAGCTCAAGGACGTTCGATAGTCCTTCCGGGAATCGGCGTCAGTCCAGCGCCGATTCCCGTGCCAGCTCTCGCTCCGCCGAGTGCCTGGCCCGCCGCCGGCGAAGGGCGCGTGACATGCTGCGCAACTCGCCCTGAAGGTCCAGCCACGCATCATTGCCCTTGCGTCCAACCGCGGTCCGTGCGCGTCGCGCCGAACGGACGAGATCCGCGCGCGTCTCGGTGCCCGACTGGGGCGCGGTGAGCAAGGCCACCCCCGCGCCCAGGGTGATCCCGAGCGCGAGGCCGGCGCCAAAGATGGCCACTTGCATCCAATCGACTTCGGCCGGCGGCTCCACGGGCTGGCCTCTGGATGCTGTGGCGCGCATGGCGCTGCGGGAGCGTACGGGACCGGCGTAGGACATGGTGTATGCGGGATGGGGTACATGCTGGTTTGGAAATTGCGTGCCAGCCGTGCAGTTGCTGATCGCGTCGACATCGGTATACCGGTTTCGTGTCACGACGACTGTCGTGTCGCGGCCGTTTCTGGCCGTCGCCCACTTGCGGCCCCTGTCGACGCATCCACGAGCCACGCGGTGAGGCCAAACCATGGCTATGAACGGAAAGACTGTCCTGCTTGTCGAGGACAATGAAGACAATCGCATCGTCTATTCCACGATCCTTCGCCACTTCGGCTACGAGGTGATCGAGGCGCTCAATGGCGAGGAAGGAATTTCCAAGGCCCGCGCCGAAAAGCCGGATCTCATCCTGATGGACATCTCCATCCCGATCATCGACGGATGGGAGGCTACGCAGGTGCTCAAGCATGATCCTGCCACGCGGAGCATCCCCATCATCGCGCTTACCGCGCACGCGCTGGCCTCCGATCGCGAGAAGGCGATGGAAGTCGGGTGTGACGGCTACCTGGCCAAGCCCTGCGAGCCACGTGCAGTGGTCGCAGAGGTACAGCGTTTCCTGGGCAAGGACGTCGCGCAAAATGCCGGCTGAGAACAGCAGCGCTGCCGCGCAGCCACGCGACGAGGCGAACACCCGCATCCTCGTGGTGGATGACCACGAGGACAACATCGAGGTGCTCAAGGTCCGCCTCGAAAGCTGGGGCTACCAGACCGCCTCGGCCTACAACGGCGCCGATGCGCTGAAATACGTTGAGGCCACGCCGCCCGACCTCATCCTGCTGGACGTGATGATGCCGGAGATGGATGGCAACGAGGTCGCGCGCCGCATCAAGGGCAACGCGGCACTGCCCTTCATTCCCATCATCATGCAGACCGCGCTCGACTCCACGGACAGCAAGGTGGAAGGTCTCGAAGCGGGCGCCGACGATTACATCACCAAGCCCATCGACTTCGCGGAGCTCAAGGCCCGGCTCCGGTCCATGCTGCGCATCAAGCGGCTGCAGGAAGCGCTCGAGGAGCGTGAAAAGGAACTGCTCGAAGTCAATGAGCGGCTCACGTACATGTCCCAGACCGACGCGCTCACTGGCCTCGACAACAGGCGGCACCTGAACGAGCGCATCGACGAGATGTTCTCGCATGCCAAGCGGCTCAACGAGCCGTTCTCGCTCGTGATGTGCGACCTGGACAAGTTCAAGAGCGTGAACGACACGTACGGCCACCAGGCAGGCGACGAGGTCCTGAAGCAACTGTCCGCCATCCTGAAGGACGAGGCGCGCGAGATCGATCGCGTGGGGCGATACGGCGGCGAGGAGTTCATGCTCCTGTTGCCCGGTACCGTGCTCGATGCCGCCGTCACCTTTGCGGAAAGGGTGCGCAAACGGATCGAGGGGAATACATTCACCTTCCCGGGCGGAACGCTGACGCGCACGTCGAGCTTTGGCGTCGCCGGCTGGCCACACCCGAAGATCGAGCAGTGTGACGACCTGGTGCGAACCGCCGATGACGCGCTGTACGTCGCGAAGGAGACGGGTCGCAACAAGGTAGTCCGCTTCGACGGCGACGAGTTCAACGCGCACCAGGCCTCCCAGGATGGAAACGCTCCAGCCCGACCCGACTTTGGCGCCACAGAAACCGGAGCAGGCATCGGCGGCGTCTGACGACGTCGCGCGCCTGGTGGCGCGCATCACGGAGCTCCAGCGCGAGCGCGACCACCTGGTCGCCATCGTGGACATCCTGCAGGAAGCGTCGGCGTCCCTCCACTTCGTGGACGTCCTCCAGACCATCGCCCGCAAGCTTGGGGAGACCTTCGGCCTGGACCGGTGCGCCATCTTCCTGTCCGGCGACAAGGACGAAGTGCGCCTCGTCGCCAGCTACGAAGATCCCACGATTCGCAACCTCGTCGTGGACATCAATCGCTATCCCGAACTCAAGCGCGCGTTCGAGAGTGGCGAAACCGTGTTCATCCCCGACGCCGCGAACGACCCCACGCTGCGCAGCATCAAGTCCACGCTCGACTCCCGCAACGTGCGGTCCATCGTGGTGGTGCCCATTCGATGGGAAGGCTCCGTGATCGGCGCGATCTTCCTGCGTACTGAACGCGAGGGCCATCCCTTCAGCGAAGCCGATGTCAAGTTCTGCCAGCAGGTGGCCTCGCTCACCGCCAAGGCACTGCGCAACGCACACCGGTTCGAGACGCTGCTGCACAGCCAGGAGGACGTGGACGTCGCGCGCCGCAAGTCCGAGTTGCAGCGCATCGCCCTCATCGGCTTCATGCGTCGCATGCTGGACCGCTATGCGCGGGGCGAGGAACAGACATGGGCCGAGACGCTGCTGCCCAAGGCGGCGGACGAGGAGCTGGAGCGTCTGGTGACGGTCGCGATGCAGGTGCTCGAGGAAGAAGCCAAGGGCTGACCGGAGCACTCCCATGGCCACCGTGACTCCCCACCGGCGCGCCGCGGCACTCCGTGCGCTGCTCCAACAGGCATCGCACGACTATTACAACCTCGACCGCCCAACGCTGTCGGACGCGGAGTACGATGCGCATTTCCGGGAGCTCCAGGCCCTGGAGCGTGCGCATCCCGAGCTGCGCACGGATGACTCGCCCACCATGCGCGTTGGCGCCGAACCAGCGAGTGCACTGGCCAAGCACACGCACCTGATGCCCATGATTTCGCTGGGCAACGCCATGAACGTGCAGGAGCTCGACGACTGGGAAGCGCGCATCACCCGGCTGGTTGGCGAGGACGCGCGACGCGGTGGGTACGTGACCGAATTGAAGATCGACGGTGCCGCCGTCAGCCTCACCTACCAGGATGGTGTCTTCACGGTGGGCACCACGCGTGGCAATGGCATCGTTGGCGAAGACGTCACGGCCAACCTGCGTACGCTGCGCGACATCCCGCTTCGGCTGCGCGGTGATGACGTCCCGTCACTCGTCGAGATTCGTGGTGAATGCTACCTCCCCTTCAGCCTGTTCGAGCGGCTGAATGAGGAGCGTGTCGCTGCCGGCGAGCCCGTGTTCGCCAACCCGCGCAATTCCGCCGCGGGCTCGCTCCGGCAGCTCGACCCCGCGGTGACAGCCAGGCGCCCACTGCGGTTCTTCGGGTACACGGTGGCCGTTGTCCCGGGCACCACCCTGCCCTTCGAGACCCAGTGGGAGCTGCTGGATACGCTCACGCGGTGGGGCATTCCCGTGGCGCCCAACCGCCGGCAGTGTGCGTCCATTGCCGACGTGCACGAATGGGCACACGACGTGGAGCACCGGTTGCGCGCCGAACTCGACTTCGCCATCGATGGCGGCGTGGTGAAGGTGGACAACCTGCGCATGCAGGACGAACTGGGCATTGTTGGCGGGCGCGAGCCGCGCTGGGCCATCGCCCGCAAGTTCGCCCCCGACATCGCGGAAACGCGACTCGTGGACATCCAGGTGAACGTGGGTCGCACCGGCGCGCTCAACCCGTTTGCGATGCTGGAGCCGGTGGAAATCGGTGGCACCACGGTGAAGCTGGCCACGCTGCACAACTTCGACCTCATTCGCGCGAAGGACCTGCGCGTGGGCGACGTGGTGATGGTCAAGCGCGCCGGCGACGTCATTCCTCAGGTCATCGGACCGGTTCCGGAGCGCCGCGACCCGCAGCATCTCCCTGCCGAAACGGCCATTCCCACGCACTGCCCATCGTGCGGCACGCCGGTGGAGCGGGACGAGGAGGAGGTCGCGCTGTATTGCCCCAACGTGGCGTGCCCTGCTCGCCAGCTCGAGGGCATGGTCCACTTCGCATCGCGCGGAGCCATGGACATCCGCGGCCTGTCCTACGCGCGGATCGAGCAGTTCGTTTCGGCGGGCATCGTGCACGACGTTGCCGACCTGTACGACCTTACGCCCGCGCAACTCACCGCCCTGGACCGCTTTGCCGAGGCCTCCGCGGACAACCTTGTGGAAGCGATCGCGGCATCGAAGGCGCAGCCCCTGTCGCGATTGCTGTTCGGGCTGGGCATCCGGCACGTGGGCCAGACGGCGGCACAACTACTCGCCCGGCATTACGGAACCATGGACGCGCTGGCGGCGGCGACGGCTGACGACATTCTTGCGCTGCGAGGAGTGGGGGAGACGATCGCGCACGCCGTGGTCGCCTGGTTCCATGATCCATCCGCGGCCGCACTGGTGCGGAAGCTGGGCGCCGCGGGCCTGACCATGTCAGAGCCGGTGTCCGTTGCGGCGGGTGGCGCGTTCAACGGCATGACGTTCGTGGTCACCGGCACCCTGCCCACCATGTCGCGCGGCGAGGCAACGGCACTCATCGAGTCGCAGGGTGGCCGGGTCACGAGTGGTGTTTCACGGGCTACCAGCGTGGTGGTGGTGGGCGATGAGGCAGGGTCCAAGCTGGACAAGGCGGTGGCACTGGGCGTTGAAACCATCGACGAGGCAGAGCTTCGGCGTCGCGCCACGACGTGACGCGGGTGGCGCTCCATACGTCAACACGACAGACTACGACATGAGCGATACGGCAATGGATCTCATCGGAAGCGGCATGGTGGCACTCTCGCGCGACACGCTTGCCGCACTGCGCGCCGCGTTGATGCGCGATGTGGGATATGCCACCGCCGGCTATCTCCAGGAAGCTGGCTACGCCGGCGGAGCCGGACAGTTCGACGCATTCCGCACGTGGCTGGCAGGGCGCGGTGTGGCCGACGTGGAAGCGCTGTCGTTCGACGCGTTCCAGGCGCACGCCAGCGCGTTCTTTCGCGAGTGCGGCTGGGGCTCGCTCACGGTGGGGCAGTTGCACGACACCGTCGCCACGCTCGACTCGGATGATTGGGGCGAGGCCACACAGCACACCAGCCTCGAGCACCCGGGCTGTCACCTGACGTCGGGGCTGTTTGCCGATTTCTTCGGGCGTATCGCGGGCGCTCCGCTGGCCGTCATGGAGGTGGAGTGCCGCTCTGCGGGCGCGCCCCGCTGCCGCTTCCTGCTGGGGAGCGCGGACGTCCTGCAGCAGGTATACGATGGTATGGCGGCGGGCGTCCCGTACGAAGATGCGGTAGGGGCCGCCGCCTAGGCGCCCAGGCCGCCGATTGTTTCGCGGTAGAGGGGATTCGGCACGAGCTCGCCTTGGAACAGCACCTCGCGGTCCCACGGCAGCACGATCGTGGATTCCGTCGCCAAGGCGTGGAAGTCCGGTTCGTAGCTGCCCGTCTTGAATGCCACCGCGGTACGCACCTCACGCGCGCCAGCGTCCACGATGGCGCTCACGGCCAGCCGCATCGTCGCTCCTGAATCGCACGTTTCGTCCACGATCAGCACCCGCTTGCCCTTCACCGCAACGGGAGCGGAGCCGAAGATGGCGGGCGTTTCGCGAGCGACCTCGGACTGGTAGCGGCGGCTCACCAGGATCGAGTGAAACTCCCGATCCAGGATGGCCGAGATCACCGCGCCGGGCACCACGCCAGCCGTCGCGATACCCACGATGAGCTCGGGGTCGTAGGAGGCGCGCACCACCTTGAGCGCCAGCGCGCGCGAGAGCTCCCCGAACAGGGGCCATTCCACCTCGAAGACGCCCTTGCTCTGCTCGACCGTCGTACGCCGGGGGGACATGCGCGCTCCTTGGGGTGGGTTGGGCAGCGGAGCAACCTAGCCCCGCGCACATGTCCCAGTAAGCACTTCCCGTGCGCGACGGCCCACGGTCGACGCACACGGCGAGAATTGTTGTTGTTCCCCCTGCGGCGTGGAATTAACTTTGCCCTTGCAGGCCAGCAGACCGGCCTTCCGGGCACGCCCGCCCGCCCTCCCTCCCTTTCCCGCTGCGCATCAGATGTCCTGGTTGAGCCGCATGCTGGGCGGCAAGTCGGATGGTGGACTCAAGCCGCAGCGCCTCGACTACCTCAACGAGGCACTCGCCCTGGAGCGTCAGGGCGATTTCGACGCGGCCCTGACGTCGTATCGCCTGGCGCTGCGCGATCACCCCAACGATCCGCGCATCCTCCAGAACATGGCCATCGCGTTCTCGCGGACAGGGCGGCTGGAGGAGGCGGTGCGCGCCTACCGGCGCGCCCTGGAGCTCGATCCCCTGCTGTCCGGCGCGCACTACGGGCTCGCGTTCCTCCAGCTGCGGCGCGGCGACAGCGCCGAGGGTGCTCGCCACCTGCAGGCCTTCCTCGACGCGCCTCCGTCGGGCGCAGAGGCGGACCGCTGGGTCCGGCATGCGCGGCAGACGCTCGAGGAGCTCAAGTCCGCCCCCATCCCGGACGCCGAGCCGTCCGGGCAGGACGGGCAATAGGTGTCGTCTACCTTGGCGGTGGTGAGCCAGAAGGGCGGCGTTGGCAAGACCACCACCGCGATCAACCTGGCGTGTGCGCTGGCACGGCGTGGCCGGAAGACGCTGCTGGTGGACGTCGACCCACAGGGCGGCGTGCGGCATGGCGTCGGCCTGGCGGACATGGGTCAACCGCCCGGCCTTGCCGACGTCCTCGCGGGAACGCATGAACTTCAGGATGTCGTGCTCCCCACTCCCCTGCCCTGGCTGCGCGTGCTGCTGGCGGGATCCGTGTCGGATGCATCGGAGCACGAAACGTATCTGACACAGCTGGCTGCGTCGCCCATGCTCGGTGAACTGCTCGCGCGCGCCCGCGGCCGAGGATACCTGGTCATCGTGGACACCCCGCCCGGACTCGGCGCGGTGACCCGCCAGGTGCTGGCGCACAGCCAGCACGTGATCGTGCCGTTGCAGTCCGAGCCGCTCGCACTGCAGACCACCACGCAGATCCTTCGCGCCATTCGCGACGCCACCGTGGGAAATCCCGCGCTGGTGCTCGACGGCGTGCTGCTCACGATGGTGGAAGAGGGCAATGCGGTGTCGCAGCGCGTGGCCACGTACGTGCGCGAACAGCTGCCGCCAGAATTGCTGTTCGAGATGGTCATCCCCCGCACCATGGCGTCGATCGAGGCGTTCGCGGCCGGCCAGCCAGTGGTCCTGCACTCGCCAGACGATCCCGCGGCCGTGGCCTACCTCCGCCTCGCGGACCTGCTACACCGGAAGCTGGCGTGAAGCGCGGTGTCCTCTGCCTGATGGGCACTGCGGCCCTGGCGACGCTGCTCTCCTGCGGGGAGGTACCCACGCTCGCAAATGGCATCGCGTACATCTCCGCCGTTCAACTCCCGTCTCCGGTCGTCATTGCCGGTGACACGTTGCGCGACAGCCTTGGACGAGTGGCGCCGTTGCGGGTGCGGGCGTTCGACAAGAACGAGCAGGAAGTGCCCGGCACCACGACGACGTGGTTCGTCTCGCCCGCGGACACGGGCATTCACATCGACGCAAACGGCATCCTGCGTACGAGCGATTCACTGCGCGTGGTGCACCTGGTGGGGCGCATCGGCGACAGGCTCCAGACGGCGGAGGCGCTGCTGTACGTGGTACCCCGGCCGGATCAGGTCGTGGGGGCGGGCCTCACCGATCCAATTGTCGGCGCGCCGGGCAAGGGAACACTCCAGGTCACGGTCACCGGTACGCGGAAAACCGTGCGTGGCCCGGTACGCGGTGTGGTGGTGCGCTACCGGATCGTCGCTGTGAACGACAGCCCTATTGTCGACTCCACGCGGGTATTCCTCGTGGATGACGCCAACATCCCGCTGCGTAACGCATTCTCCATGGCGGTCGACACCACCAATGAATCGGGCGTCGCGTCGCGATTCGTGGCCGTGAGTGATACCACGGGCATCCGGAAGGTCGAGATCAGTGCGACGGTTCGCTCGTTGCGCGGCGAGACCATTGCCGGAAATCCGGTGACCTTCGTGCTTCCCCTGAAGAAAACACCATGAGTCCAGGGTCGCGGTAGCGCACCACGGGTGCAGCGGGCTACTATTGGCGCCGACCATGCGGACGCCCAGCGCGCCCGTCCACTCATGTCGAAGGCCGTGATGCAATCATCCGGTGGCCCGCGCAATTCCACGCCCGGCACGCTCCCCGCGCTGTTTTTCGATGCCGTCGAGAAGCACGACAAGCCCGACGCGCTGCAGTACAAGCACAACGGCACCTACCATCCCATTTCCAGCCGGTTGCTTGCGGAGCGGGTGCGCCGCGCCGCGCTGGGCCTGGCCGAGCTGGGCGTGCAGGCTGGCGACCG